>CANNNH010000029.1 GCA_947505915.1 Comamonadaceae bacterium | reverse complement strand
GGCAGTGATGCCCTTGGAGAAAGGCGCGACAGCCGTCCCCACGATGGGAGGGTGCGGCAACTGGTACGGCTTGAGGATGATGCCCTGACCGATCTCAGGAATCATCGTGCGCGCCGTGCTGATGTTGAAGTACTTACCCTGCAAATCGTAGGGGGCAGTGCCTTTCCAGATGGCCATCACCATGTCGATGGCCTCGACAAACATCTCGAGCCGGTCGCGGCCGAAATTACCAAAGACTTCGGCGTCAGAGGCCAGCCCGCCGGGGCTGATACCCATGATGAAGCGGCCTTTGAGCAGGTGGTCGAGCATGGCCACGTTGGCGGCAATGGCGGCCGGGTGCCCGTTGGGCATGTTGATGGTGCCCGAACCCAGCTTGATCTGGTGCGTGTCAAAAGCCAGGCTGCTCAGGAACATCAGGCAGGAGGTGACGTTTTCAGCCAGGTCGGTGACATGCTCGCCCACATAGGCTTCGCTGAAACCCAGGCGGTCGGCCAAGATAATGGCCTCGCGGTCTTCGAGCAGCGTTTCGCTGGCAATGCGCGAGGGTGGATGCAATGGCATCATGAATGTACCGAGCTTCATGGGCTGACCCGTTCCTGGAGGTTGGCTGAAATGGAAAAATATTGTATATTTAGTTTATCAACGTATCAACAAGAGGGTCTCAGGGTTGACCCTTGCAACTGGATAAATATGAAAAAACAAGCTGCGGCAACACCTGTCGGCGTCATTGGGTTGGGCATCATGGGCTCTTCCATCGCTGCCAATTTACAAGCCTCCGGCTTTCATGTGACGGGCATCGAGGTCAACTCCGCCACGCGCAAACAAATGAGCAGCCGGATCGCCAAGGTTGGCGCATCGCCACGCATGCTGGTCGGCAAAACGGGGCACATCCTGACTTCTTTGCCGTCCGTGGCGGCACTGATGGCCGTTTGTGAAGAGCTGGCCGCAGAAGCCACGGCGCAGGGCATTGCCAAGGGCAGCCTGATTGTTTCCGAAGCCAGCACCTTGCCGATGGAAGACAAGCTGGCGGCCCGAAAGCTGCTGGCCAAGGCCGGCATCAAGATGATCGACGCTCCGCTGTCGGGCACCGGCGCCCAGGCCAGAACCCGCGACCTGACGGTTTACGCCAGCGGTGAGACTGCCGCTATCAAGCAGATGATGGACGTCTTCAAGGGCTTTTCACGCGCTCAGTTTTCTGTGGGCGAATTCGGTAACGGCATGAAAATGAAGCTGGTGGCCAATTTGCTGGTGGCCATACACAACGTGTCAACCGCCGAAGCCATTCTGTTTGGCCAACAGCTGGGGCTTCAGGCCAAAGCCATCGTCGAGGTGGTGGCAGACGGCGCCGGCGGCTCGCGCATGTTTCAGGTGCGTGGCCCCATGATGGCTTCGCGTGGCTGGGACGATGCCACCATGAAAATCGAAGTCTGGCAAAAAGACATGAGCATCATCGACGACGCACTGAGCGCCCTGAACCTGCCTTCCCCACTTTTTGCAGCCTGCATCCCGATCTACCGCGCCGCCATGGCACAAGGTCATGCGTTGCACGACACGGCTGCGGTGTACGCCGTGCTCGAGAAATTGGCAGGCGAATCCTGATGGACATGTCATCTGCTCAGGCTCAGCGCGATCTGCGTAAGGCGCTCGGCGCTTTTCCCACTGGTGTGACCGTCATCACCACGCAGGACGCCCAGAGCCAGGGCCTGGTGGGCCTGACGGTCAACAGTTTCAGCTCGGTCTCACTGGACCCGCCTTTGGTGCTGTGGTCTATCTCTAACCGCTCGGCCAATATTTCACATTTTTCTACAGGAAGCGAGCACGCCATTCACGTGCTGTCCAGCCAGCAGGAGGCTTTGGCGCTGCAGTTTGCCACGCCAAAGGCTGACAAGTTTGCCGGCGTGACGCACCCGTTGACGGACGATTTTGGCGCTCCGCGCATTGAAGGCTGCGCAGCGCGCTTTGATTGCGTGACTGAAACTGTGATCCCGGCGGGCGACCACCAGATTATTCTGGCGCGGGTGCTGCGCTACGAGACCGGGCCAGAGACGCCCTTGCTTTTTGCGCGCGGCGCTTTTGCCGCTGCAGTACCGGCGACACTGGTGCCGGCCAAAGTCTGCGCCACCACCTGAGGGTAGAGCTCTCGGGCACCGGCCAAAAACAAATCAATGGCGTCAGTGGTGCGGGTCTCAAAAGGCGTTACCGGCTTGATATTGAAAATATTGCGCCTGATGGCCCAGTAAAACATGCCGCCATGCAAGGTCCAGAGCAGCTCAATTTCACGCGCAGAAATAGGCGGCAGGTTTTTGGCCTTGGCAATGAAGGTGTGGCGAAACTCGGCGCACATCACTACCAGCAGTTTTTTGCGCACCAGGGCCAGGTAGTTTCGGTTCAGGTCCATGTCGGCCAGGCCGGCATACATGTAAATGCGAATCCACTCCGGCCGGTAGGTCGCGCCGGCGTATTGCAGGTAAAAGGCAAGCAGACGATCGCGCAGCGGCAGCTTGCGGTCTTGCAACTCAACCATCCATTCGTTGCGCCACTGGCTCATAAAGACGGCCTCAAAGACCGCGCTGATCAGGTCTTGCTTGGACGGAAAGTAGCGGTACAGCAGCGGCTGCGATACGCCCAGGCGGCGTGATAACTCGCGCGTTTGCACCCCGAAACCCGCTTCGGCAAAATAACTGATGGCGGCATCCAGAATTTGCTGACGGCGCACGACAGGGTCTAAACGCATGCCGGCGGGGATGATTTTTTTAGTCAAAGCGGATTAGTTTAAAGCGGCCGGGAAACTTAAATCTTGGCCGGGATAGCGTCACATGCAATATCTTTATGCCATTTCTGGGGAGGAGCCAAGCAATGGTTGTAGAAATTTTTCAGGTAAAAATCAGACAGGAAATAAGAGCGCCAGAGTGCCCCTTCCCGCGGCACCAGGGTGACATTGCGCGCCAATTGGCAGCGCAAGCTGACCACGCATTCGTTGGCCTCTTTGCGACTGCTGAAAAGATGCACGGTGTAGCGCGGAACATCCTGACCCTCGTTGAGAGCCCTGCTGACTGCACACGCATTAATGCTCACGCTTTGCACGCCCGATTGCTTCTCCAGGTAATTCATCTCTGCCACCAGCAGGGCTAAAAACCAATCGCCCACCAGACCGTCGCACTCGTAGTACTCGTATTTCAGTTGACTGACCACAGGCGGCTTTTGTGGCAGTCCGCCAGGCCCCAAGCCAAGCATGCGGGAGGCACCGGTCGTTGGCGCCAGGTCCGGCAAATTCACCACCTCGGTTTCCAGCGAGCAGGCACTCAGCGCACCGGCCAGCATCAGCGTTGGCAGCCATTTGCGAAATGAAATAAAAGCCTGAAGCATGGTCTGCTGATGTTACGACACAGGGGCTTGCCCGGCCTTGTCTTGCCCGGGCCGTGTGGCCAGAATAAAGGCCAGCGAGCCCAGTGACGACAAGATGGCCAGCAGGGTAAAACCCAGCCGGTAGTCACCTGTCAAGTCGGCCAGCACACCGGCCACCAGCGGGCCGGCCACCTGACCGACGGCAGAGATGGCGGCTGATAAGCCCAAAATGACGCCAATGGCATGGCGGCCAAAATAGTCCGCCCTGATCGCAGACATGAAAGGTCCGCGCAAGCCCCAGGCCAGGCCATGCAAGGCGGCAAAAGCGATCAGTCCGGCCATGTCGCTGGCGTAAGTCAGCGCCAGCAGTCCCAGCGCGTGCGACAGCATGCACAAGGCCGTCACCTTGCGCATCTCAAACTTATCGCCGATAGCCGCACCCAGCAGCACCCCCAGAAACTGGCTAAAGTTCATCAGCATGATGACGAAGCTGGCCGCAGCGAACGAGTAGCCCAAGCCTTCTTTCATGTGCGTAATGGCATGCACACTGATCGCGGTCACCACCATAAGTGCCAAGCCGTGGCCGGTGGCCAGCAGCCAGAAAGTGCGGGTTCGAAGCGCTTGGCGCACCGTGAATTGAACTTGCACCAGCGGCAGGGCGCTGCCTGGCCCGGTCGCTGCTGCATTGAGCGCGGGGTCCAGGCCATCAACATGCTCGCCATGGTCTTCCGGGCGCCGGCGTATCACACGCGACAAAGGCAAGCCCAGCACCAAAGCCAGCGCACCTGAAAGCAGGGCAGTGTTGCGCCAGCCCCAGTGCTCAATGAGCCAGGCCATGGCGGGCACCATCATGCCGCCCATGGCAAAACCCAAGCCCATGATGGACAGTGCACGTGCGCGGTTTTTTTCAAACCATTGGACCAGGGCCACTGACAGCGGAAAGTAACCGGCCAGACTCGCGCCTATGGCCATCAGAACCGCACTGACATAAAACGTGCTGACCGATTCCACCTGGCTGAACAGAAAAAGGCCCAGGCTGAAAATCACGATGCCCCAGCGGATGATCGACTGGGGGCCGAAGCGGTCCAGCATCCAGCCGAGCAAGGGGCCGATGACAGCGGACTCCATGGACTGTAGTGCAGCCGCACCGGAGAGCGTGGTTTTGCTCCAGCCCATTTCCTGCGACAAGATGGCGATGTACAAACCGAAGGACTGCAGCAGCAAAGTCCCGAGCAAGAGTTGTATGCCAAAAGAGGCTCCCACCATTCGCCAGCCGTAAAAAATTTTCATGAAGGCATCAGTAGTGTGGTGGCAAGTCGTCGAGCAGGTCTTCAGCAAAACTGGCCTTGAACTCCAACGCTGTCAGTCCTTGGCTTGCGATGTCCTCTGGTGTCATAGCGCTATTGGACCCTAAAACTCAGGGTGTAAAGTAGCCTTATCCAAATGAAGGCGCCGACAAGCGCGACAACCTCAAAGGCATCAGACATGGGCGCGCAGTGGAAAGCAAAAGGCAAAGAACTGGCGGCCAACGCCAAAGGCAAACTTTTCGGGCGCCTGGCCAAAGACATCATGATCGCAGCGCGCAGCGGGGCAGACCCGGCGTCGAATTCGCGGCTGCGGCTGGTGGTGGAGCAGGCCCGTAAGGTCTCCATGCCCAAAGACACGCTGGACCGCGCCATCAAAAAAGGCGCCGGCCTCACCGGCGAAACCGTCAATTTCGAGCATGTCATCTACGAAGGTTTTGCACCGCACCAGGTGCCGGTCATGGTGGAATGCCTGACCGACAACCTGAACCGCACGGCACCGGAAATGCGCGTGCTTTTTCGCAAAGGCCAACTGGGCACCTCGGGTTCGGTGTCCTGGGACTTTGACCATGTCGGCATGATCGAGGCCGAGCCGCTGGTCGCCGGTGCCGACCCGGAACTGGCCGCCATTGAGGCAGGCGCTCAAGACTTTGAGCCTGGCGAAGATGCCGGCACCACCATGTTCTGGACCGATGCGGCGGACCTGGACCTGGTCAGCCGGGCCTTGCCTGCCCACAACTTTTCGGTGCTGACCGCCAAGCTGGGCTACAAACCCAAAAACCCGGTGGACCCGGCCAAATTGAGCCCGGCCCAACTCGAAGAGGTGGAGTCTTTTCTGGCCGCCATTGACGGCAACGACGACGTGCAAAACGTCTTTGTGGGGCTGGCCGGCTGAACTGCTGCAGGCCATCAAGTGCTCAACGCAACGGGCACTTCAGCGGTAAAAGGCTTCGACACGGCCCTTGAGTTTGATCAAGAGCGGCTGGCCCTTGCGGTCAACGGTCTTGCCGGCGGCCACGCGAATCCAACCTTCGCTGATGCAATATTCCTCAACATCCATGCGCTCTTTGTCGTTAAAGCGGATGCCGATGTTGTGCTCAAAAATAGCCGCCACATGGTGCGGGCTGCGCGGGTCGGTCGACAGGCGGTCGGGCAAAGGGGGTAATGCGTTGGCTTCGGTCATGCCGGTATTGTGCTTGAGCATGGCGCCTGCGTATACCCTGGCTTAGGCGGTCCTTGCTGTCCATGCGCAAATTCAGCCCTTCCGCATTGTCTACATACAAACCCGATGCTATTGAAGACCTGCTGGCTGCACATAATGAACTCCTTTTTTGGCCTGTCCCCGAAACACACACCGGAAGAAATACCTTGACCCTTTCAGCCTCCTCCCCGGCCGCCCTGAGCGCATCAGGTCCCGGCGCAGCTGCCCCTGTTGCTGTGATCACCGGCGGTGCGCGTGGCATCGGGCTGGGCATTGCCCACTGGTTTTTGGCCCATGGTTACCGCGTGGCGCTGCTGGACATCGATCAGTCCACGCTGGCAGCCACTGCGGCGCAATTGCAAGACCCGGCGCGGGTACTCACCGTTCATTGCGACGTCTCGCAAGCCGACCAGGTGCAGTCTGCCATTGACCGCGTGGCTAGTGTTATGGGCCGCATTGACGCGCTCATCAACAATGCCGGCGTGGCGGTCTTCAAACCCATAGGCGCGACCAGCTTTGAAGAGTGGCGCCACGTGCTGTCTACCAACCTCGACGGCGCTTTCTTGTGCAGCCAGGCCTGCGTGCCGGTGATGCTCAAAACCGGCGGCGGCAGCATCGTCAACATCGCCTCCATTTCAGGTTTGCGCGCCAGTACGCTGCGCGTGGCCTATGGCACCAGCAAGGCCGCCCTGATCCAGCTGACCAAGCAGCAGGCCGTTGAGCTCGGTACTGTCGGCATACGCGCCAACGCCATTGCCCCCGGGCCGGTAGAAACCGACATGGCCAAGCTGGTTCACAGCGTCGCCATCCGCTCGGATTACCACGACGTTATTCCCCTGAACCGCTACGGCCTGGTCGAAGAAATCGCAGCCGTGGCCGGCTTTCTGTGCAGCCAGGCCGCCGGCTATGTCAACGGTCAGGTTCTGGCGGTCGACGGTGGCTTTGAGGCGGCAGGCGTGGGTCTGCCCACGCTGCGCCGCCAGGCCGGCGCTTAATTACACACTGCCTGCGCCCGCGGCTATGCGGGTTTGCACTTGATTGATTTGGCCTGTTTTTTCACTACAATTACCATTTTGACCACCAAGGATGCGCGCATGTTGAAACTCAATATCAACGGTAAAAACCATGAAGTAGACGTCGAGCCCGAAATGCCCCTGTTGTGGGTGCTGCGCGACCAACTGGGCATGACAGGCACCAAGTTTGGCTGCGGCATTGCCCAGTGTGGCTCTTGCACAGTGCACCTCAATGGTGAGCCGGTGCGCTCGTGTTCCTACCCGGTGTCTGGCGCCGTGGGCCAGCGGGTGGTGACGATTGAAGGCTTGTCGAAGGACGGCACACACCCCGTGCAAATGGCCTGGAAGGCGCTCGATGTGCCCCAGTGTGGTTACTGCCAGTCCGGCCAGATCCTGGCGGCCACCACCTTGCTGCGCAAAAAACCCAAACCCACCGACGCCGACATTGACGAGGCCATGACCAACATCTGCCGCTGCGGCACCTACCAGCGCATCCGCGCGGCCATCCACCTGGCCGCCAAAACCGGCAAGGGCGTGGGATCGGTGATCCACATGGTCAGCGATGCCGGCGAATTGATAGAACCCACAACGGCCCAAGCCTGAAAGCAGCGCACATGACCATGTCGACAAACCCCCGCTTGTCCCGCCGCGCCTTTGTGCTCTCCAGTGCCGCTGCCGGCACCGGCCTGGCACTGGGCTTTCACTTTCCTGCCGCAGCCCAAAGTGCCGGCGGCGACACACCCGAGGTCAACGCCTGGGTGGTGGTGCAAACCGACGAAACCTGCATCATCCGCGTTGCCCGCGCCGAAATGGGCCAGGGCACCCACACCGGTCTGGCTCAGTTGGTGGCCGAAGAGCTCGACTGCGATTGGTCGCGCGTCAAGGTCCAAATGGTCTCGCCCGGCCAGAACCTGGCTCGCAAGCGCGTCTGGCGTGACATGTCCACCGGCGGCAGCCGGGGCATTCGCGGATCGCAAGATTACATGCGTCAAGGCGGCGCTGCGGCCCGCACCGTGCTGTTGCAAGCGGCGGCCAACCAGTGGGGCGTTGCGGTGAGCGAAGTGACTGTGAGCAAAGGCGTGATCACCCACACCAGCACAGGCCGCAAGCTCAGCTACGGCAAGGTGGCCTCGGCCGCAGCCAAGCTGACACCGCCAGACCCTAAGACCCTGGTGCTGCGTGACCCGCGCCAATGGAAGCTTGCCGGCAAGCCCCTCAAGCGTGTGGACACCGATCTCAAGGTGATGGGCAAACAAAACTATGCCATCGACACCCGCCTGCCCGGTATGGTTTACGCGGCCATTCAGGCCAGCCCTGTCTTTGGCGGCAAGCTGGTCAGCTTTGACGCTTCCAAACTCAAGGGCCGCAAAGGCATCCAGGGCGTCTACAAGGTAGACGACAACGCAGTGGCCGTGGTGGCCGACAACTGGTGGCGCGCCAAGATGGCGCTGCAGGACCTGCCCATCGTATGGAACGAAGGCGCCAACGGCCAGGAAAGCAGCGCCACCATCGACGCCCGTCTCAAAGAGGGCCTGACCTCCACCAACAACGTGTTTGCCGACATCGACGTCGGCAACGCGCCCCAGGTGATTGCCGGCGCAGCCAAACGTGTCGAGGCGGTCTACAGCACCCCCTTTGTCACCCACGCCTGCATGGAGCCCATGAACTGCACGGCGCTCATCACCGACTACCGTGCCGAGGTCTGGGTCGCCAGCCAGAATGCCGAGGCTTCCATGGCCGCCTTGTCGACCGCCAGCGGTTTGCCGCTGGACAAATGCGAAGTCCACAACCACACCCTGGGCGGCGGTTTCGGCCGGCGCGGAGGCACGCAAGACTTTGTGCGCCAGGCCACTTTGCTGGGCAGGCAAATGAAGGGCGTTCCCGTCAAGATGGTGTGGAGCCGCGAAGAAGACATGGCGCAAGACTACTTCCGCCCCATCGGGCTGTGCAAGCTCGAAGCCGGTCTGGACGCGCAGGGCAATCTGCTGGGCCTGCAACTGCGGGTCTCCGGCCAATCCATCAACGCCTACCTCAGCCCGCAAAACATCAAAGACGGTAAAGACTTGCGCCAGTTGCAAGGCTTAACGGCTGCGCCGAGTGACGCACAACTCGGTTACACCATACCTAGTCTGCGCACCGAGTACGCCATGCGCAACTCCCATGTGCCGGTCGGCGCCTGGCGTGGTGTCAACACCAACCAGAACGGCTTGTACCTGGAGTGCTTCATGGAAGAAGTGGCGGCGGCGGCCGGCCGCGACCCGCTGGAGTTCCGCCGCGTGCTGATGCAAAAGCATCCCAAGCACCTGGCCGTGTTGAATGCGGCCGCAGACAAAGCCGGCTGGGGCAAACCCCTGCCCGCCGGCGTGCACCGCGGTATTGCCCAGTTCATGGGCTATGGCAGTTACACCGCTGCGGTTGCAGAGGTATCGGTCAAGGGTGACGAGGTCAAGGTGCTACGCCTGGTGCTGTCCACCAATTGCGGCCATGCGGTCAACCCTGATCAGATCGCCGCTCAGGTCGAAGGCTCAGTAGCTTATGCCTTTGACACTTTGCAAAGCCAGTCCAGCGTGGCCAACGGGCGCATGGTCAATACCAACTTCGACAGCTATCCGATTGCCCGCTTGCGCCAGTTGCCACGCATCGAAACCGTGATCGCACCGACCTTTGACTTCTGGGGCGGCGTGGGCGAACCCACCATTTGCGTGGTGGCGCCGGCCATCCTTAACGCCATCTTTGCCGCCACCGGCAAGCCGATGCGCAACCTGCCCCTGAAGAACCACGGTCTGCGCATTGTCTGAAGCAGCCCCCGCCTTGTCCCGCCGACAGGGCTTGGGCGGATTGCTGGCCTGCGCGCTGCTGGGCGTGGGCCCCGCGCGCGGTCAGGCACTGGCACCTACGCTGGATTTGTCCTTGCTCTACCGGCCCTTCACGGGCGGCGCCACGCCGAGCCCGGCGCGGGTGACCGTGACGACGCCGCGGCTGGCTGACAACGGTTTCACAGTGCCACTCAGCGTGCGCATCGACAGTCCCATGACGCAGGCCGACCACGTGCAACGCCTGGTGCTGCTGTCCAACCGCAACCCGCGGCCGGTGATCGCCGATTTTGATCTGGGCCCCTGGTCGGGCAAGGCCGAGATCGCCACGCGCGTGCGGCTCAACGGTTCTCAGACAGTGATGGCGCTGGCGCAAACGTCTGACGGCCGCTGGTGGCAGGGCACGGCCGAAGTCGAGGTGACTGAATCCGCCTGCATGGACGCCGCCTGACATGCTCGCCCGTATCCAGCTGTCTTCTCCGGTGCGGCGCGGTCAGCCCATGGAAGTTCGCTTGCTGGTACAGCACCCGATGGAAACCGGTTTTCGTTTTGACGTGCTGGGCACCAGCGCCCCCAAAAACGTGATTCACAGCCTGCACGCCAGCTACGGCGCCCGCACGGTGTTTCGTGCCCGTTTGGGCTCCGGCATCTCGGCCAACCCCTATTTGCAGTTCTGGGTTGTGCCCGAAGAAAGCGGTGAGTTGCTGGTGCAGTGGCAAGACGACATGGGCCAAAAGGGCGAGGTTCGCGCGCGGGTCGACGTCACACCGGCCTAAGCCGCTAACCCGCCATGTCACTTTTGGCCTTTTGCATGGCTGCGGCCGTTCTGGCCCTCACGCCCGGCCCCGGCATGGCCTATGTCGTGGCGCGAACGGTTGCCGGCGGGCGCCAGGAGGGGCTGGCCTCCTGCCTGGGCACGAGTTTAGGCGGCATGCTGCATGTGCTGGCATCGGCGCTGGGTTTGTCTGTGTTGCTGGCGCAATCAGCCTTGGCGTTCAGCCTGATCAAGTACGTGGGCGCGGCTTACCTGGTTTATTTGGGTGTACTGATGCTCATGCAAAAAACGCCCGAAGGTGACTCAACGCCCGTGAGCCCACAAGGCGCCCGGCGCGCTTTTGCTGAGGGCATTTTGGTAGAAGCGCTCAACGTCAAAACAGCCTTGTTCTTTCTGGCGTTTTTGCCGCAGTTCACCACGCCTGCCGAGCCGCTGCTGCTGCAGTTGGTGTTGCTCGGCAGCATCTGCGTTGCACTCAACACCCTGGTCGATGTCATGGCCGTGCTGGGGGCCCAAAGGCTACTCAAGTCCGGGTTTGGCCGCACCACACGGGCCCGCCTGATGACCCGCGCATCCGGCGTGACCATGGTGGGGCTTGGCGCCTGGCTGGCGCTGAGCAAGCGTGGCTAGGTGGCAGCAGACTAAATCACCTTATTGCCTTGCAGAACTTCTTGACACTCTATTTATTGGGTGTACATTAATTACGATGCAAATCGAATTCGACAGCACAAAGCGACTCAAAACGCTGATCGAGCGCGACTTGGACTTTGCCCGTGCCGGGGAGGTCTTTGCAGGCTTGCATTTGACAGGTCAAGACACTCGGCAGGCCTATGCCGAGGATAGATTCATCTCGGTGGGCTTGTTAGATGCCCGCTTGGTGGTCATTGTCTGGACGCCTCGCGGCGAGGTACGCCGCATTATCAGTATGAGGAAAGCCAATGAGCGCGAAAAAAACTTCTACACCCGCTACATGGACTGATCCGGACGACGCCCCGGAACTGCCGGCTTCATTTTTCAAACAAGCCGACCGCTACGAAGGTGCAACGCTCAAGCCCCGTGGCCGCCCCAAAGCTGCGGTGACCAAAGAACCCGTCAAGCTGCGGCTCGATGCCGATGTGCTGGCTGCGCTTCGTGCCAGTGGTGAGGGCTGGCAAACCCGCATCAACGACACATTGCGGGCGTCACTCAAGCTGGCTGGGCGAGTCTGAATGTGTAACCGGTCTTGCTGAATTACTCCACCGTCACACTCTTCGCCAAATTTCTTGGCTTGTCCACATCCGTGCCTCGCGCGCAAGCCGTGTGGTACGCCAGCAATTGCAGCGGCACCACGTGCAACATAGGGCTGAGTGCGCCGTAGTGCTCGGGCATGCGGATGACGTGGATGCCTTCGCCGTTTTCTATTTTGGTGTCGGCGTCGGCCAGCACGTAGAGCACGCCGCCTCTTGCGCGCACTTCCTGCAAATTACTTTTGAGCTTTTCGAGCAGGCTGTCGTTGGGTGCGACGGTGACAACCGGCATGGCGCTGGTGACCAGCGCCAGCGGGCCGTGTTTGAGCTCGCCGGCGGGGTAGGCCTCGGCGTGTATGTAGCTGATTTCCTTGAGCTTGAGCGCGCCTTCCAGGGCGATCGGGTAGTGCAGGCCGCGTCCTAAAAAAAGCGCGTTTTCCATCTTGGCAAAGTCTTCTGACCAACTGATGATTTGCGGCTCCAGCGCCAGCACGGCTTGCAACGCGGCGGGCAGGTGGCGCATGGCTTTGAGGTGCGCCGCTTCGGCTTCCTCGCTCAGCCGGCCCCTGCTTTGCGCCAGTGCCAGCGTCAACAAAAACAAGCCGGCCAATTGCGCCGTGAAGGCCTTGGTTGAGGCCACGCCGATCTCTACCCCGGCGCGCGTGATGTAAGCCAGCTTGCATTCGCGCACCATGGCCGAAGTGGCCACGTTGCAAATGGTCAGCGTTTGCGTCATGCCCAGGCTTTGCGCGTGGCGCAGCGCGGCCAGGGTGTCGGCGGTCTCGCCGCTTTGCGTGATGGTGACGACCAGCGTGCGCGGGTTGGGCACACTGGTGCGGTAGCGGTATTCGCTGGCCACTTCGACTTGCGTGGGAATGCCGGCAATGCTTTCCAGCCAGTACTTGGCGGTGCAGCCGCTGTAGTAACTGGTGCCGCAGGCCAGGATCAACACCGAGTCGATGTCCTTGAATGTGCGATAAGCGGCGTCACCAAACAGCTCGGGCACGATGGCGTTGACGCCTTCGAGCGTGTCGGCAAGGGCGCGCGGTTGCTCAAAAATTTCTTTTTGCATGTAGTGGCGGTAAGGCCCGAGTTCGGCCGCGCCGCTGTGCGCCTGCACGGTCTTGACTTCGCG
>CANNNH010000028.1 GCA_947505915.1 Comamonadaceae bacterium | reverse complement strand
GCTGCCAAGATGGCGGTAGAAGATTATTTGAAGAGCAGCAAAAGCAGCTTAAAAATAGAGATCGTCAGCGCAGACCACCAAAACAAGGCTGATATCGGCTCCAACATTGCTCGCCAGTGGTATGACACTGGCAAGGTGGACATGATCATTGATGTGCCCACATCGTCCGTGGCATTGGCCATCAGTCAAGTCAGTCGTGAGAAGGGAAAAATCCATGTCAACACAGGTGCGGCCACTGCTGACTTGACAGGCAAAGCTTGCTCACCCAACACCATTCACTGGTTATACGACACTTGGATGTTGGCCAATGTCACAGGCAAGGCAGTGGTGCAACATGGCGGTACCAGTTGGTTCTTTTTGACTGCTGACTATGCGTTTGGCCAAGCCTTAGAGCGTGATACCGAGGCGGTGATCTTGAAAAACGGCGGCAAGGTGTTGGGTAAGGTGCGCCACCCTTTGGCGACCCAAGATTTTTCTTCCTTCTTGCTGCAAGCGCAGGCCTCCAAAGCCAAGGTCATTGGCTTGGCCAATGCGGGTGGCGACACCACCAACGCCATCAAACAAGCTTATGAGTTTGGCATTGTCAAAGGCGGGCAAACATTGGCTGGCTTGCTGGTGTTTTTGACCGACATTCATTCGCTGGGACTTGAAAAAGCTCAGGGCTTGTACTTGACCGAAACCTTTTACTGGGACTTGAACGACCAAACCCGTGCTTGGTCCAAGCGATTTGCCGCACTTCACGGTGGTAAATATCCCTCTATGGACCAAGCCGGTGTGTATGCGGGTATCTTGCATTACTTGAAAGCCATTGATGCTGGCAAAAACGATGATGGCACCAAGGTTGCACAGAAGATGAAAGACTTGCCCACCGATGACGTCTTGTTTGGCAAAGGCAGCATTCGCAAAGATGGCCGTAAATTGCACCCCGCGTATTTGTTTGAAGTGAAAAAGCCGTCAGAGTCCAAAGGCCCTTACGACTACTACAAATTGCTGGCAACCATTCCTGCAGACCAAGCCTTTAGGCCGTTGAACGAAGGCGATTGCCCTCTGGTGAAGAACTGATAAGAGTATGGAACTGTTTGGCATTCCCTCGCAAGCGCTGTTTGGTCAGTTGTTGATCGGTTTGATCAACGGCTCGTTCTATGCCTTGCTGTCGTTGGGATTAGCTGTGATTTTTGGCTTACTGAACATCATCAATTTCACCCATGGTGCCCAGTACATGATGGGTGCATTTGTGGCCTATCTGTCCCTGCAATGGTTTGGCTTGAACTATTGGCTTGCCTTGCTCATTGCCCCTGTGGTGGTGGGTGCCACAGGCGTTCTGATAGAGCGAACGATGTTGGTTCGTTTGTACAAGCTAGATCACCTGTACGGATTGTTATTGACCTTTGGTTTGGCGCTTATCTTTCAAGGTTTGTTCCGTAACGCCTACGGGGCATCTGGTATGCCCTATGCCGTGCCTGAGATGTTCCAAGGGGCGGTAGATTTGGGCTTTATGTTTTTGCCCAAATACCGAGCGTGGGTCATCGTTGCTTCGGTTTTGATTTGCTTCTCGACATGGTTTGTGATTGAGCGCACCAAGCTTGGAGCGTACCTAAGGGCGGCGACAGAAAATCCGTCATTGGTCCAAGCCTTTGGTATCAATGTGCCACGCATGATCACGCTGACCTATGGTTTTGGCGTGGGCTTGGCGGCCTTGGCGGGTGTCATGGCTGCCCCTATTTACCAAGTTAGCCCGATGATGGGGGCTGACATCATCATTGTGGTGTTCGCGGTGGTGGTGATTGGCGGCATGGGTTCCATCATGGGCGCCATCTTGTCTGGCTTTGGCCTGGGCTTGATTGAGGGCTTGACCAAAGTGGTTTATCCCGAGGCCTCCAACACCGTGATCTTTGTCATCATGGCGATTGTGTTGCTGATCAAACCTGCTGGCTTGTTTGGAACTGAGAAGTGATGCCATGAACAACCCTGTGTTTAACAGCCAAGACCTTCGCCACCAGTGGGTAGCCGCAGGCTTGATGGTGGCGTTCTTTGCTATCGCACCTTATTTTGTTTACCCCGTGTTTTTGATGAAGGTGATGTGCTTCGCACTTTTTGCCTGCGCTTTCAATTTGTTGCTGGGCTTTGGTGGCTTGCTGTCTTTTGGTCACGCTATGTTTTTTGGCACCTCGGGCTATGCAGCCGCCCACGCGGCCAAGGTCTGGGGTTTGACCCCAGAGCTCAGCGTACTGTTTGCCACGCTGTGTGCCACTGTGCTGGCTTGGGTGGTTGGTTTGCTGGCCATTCGCCGTCAAGGCATTTACTTTGCAATGATTACTTTGGCCTTGTCGCAAATGGTGTACTTTGTCTATTTGCAAACGCCTTTCACTGGCGGTGAAGACGGTATTCAAGGGGTACCCCATGGACAGTTGTTTGGGTTCATCGATTTGAACAACGAAGTGGCCATGTATATTTTTGTATTGGCCATTTTCCTCTTGGGCTTTGGCTTGGTTTGGCGCATTGTCCATTCGCCTTTTGGACAAGTGCTTAAAGCCATTCGAGAAAACGAGCAACGCGCCTTGTCATTGGGCTATGACACCGACAGGTTCAAGCTGATTGCATTTATTTTGTCGGGTACTGTGGCTGGAATGGCTGGCGGCACCAAAGCCTTGGTTTTTCAGTTGGCATCTTTAACGGATGTTCATTGGACCATGTCCGGCGAAGTTGTACTGATGACCTTGGTCGGGGGCCTAGGTACTTTGTTTGGCCCCGTGGTGGGTGCTGCTGTCATCGTCACCATGCAAAACTATTTGGCTCAATTGGGCTCTTGGGTCACGGTGGTGCAGGGACTGGTATTTGTGGTTTGCGTCATGCTGTTTCGCAAAGGCGTGGTTGGCGAGATTGCCAACCTGCTTAAAAAGCCTTTGTAAAACCACTTAATAGCGGTTGTAAATTTCCAGCGCTTTGAGCATGGATTTTTCTTTTTCAATGATGGGAATCATCTTGGATTCTTTGTCATCGTACTGTTTAAGCAAGGCAATGATTTTTTCTGCATGAGCAGCAGGCACCACCACCACACCGTCAGTGTCGCCCACGATGTAATCGCCAGGGTTGACCATTACATCGCCACATTTCACAGGTACTTGTTTTTCTGCGCCGACCATTCTGCCCACAGAGGTGGCGGGTGTGATTCTGCGCGACCACACGGGGAAACCCATACGCTTTAATTCCGCTACATCTCGCACCGCGCCGTCAATGACTGCCCCCGCCAATTTGCGCACCTTGGCGGTGGTACCCATCAAATTACCCATGGCGGCAATGTCTACGCCGTCTTGCATGACATACACCAGCACAGAACCTTCGGGTGCTTGATCCAAAATTTCTAAAGCGGAATTCGGGTACTTGCGGCTATCGTTTTTAAGCACAGGGCGCAGCAAGGCTGTGACGGCACGACCGACCACCCGCGCCTCGAAGATCGGCTTCATGTCGGCAGACATCCAACCTCTGGCACCTGTGGCCTCTTCGATGGCGTCTGCAATATTGCCAGTGCTGTTTTCTGGCAATGACAGTGCTTTGATGATTTCCGCCTCCGACATGGCGGCAAAAGCTGACGGGAAACCAAAACAGAGCAACAGTGCACAAAGTTGAAAAAAGCGTTTCATGGGTTGTGTCTCCAGAAGATGGTCAAAAAGCTTGAACGATGGTACAAGATTTGCTAATTCAGGCCTATGTCTCACGTCATTCAGCCCCATTCGCCAATGCTTGCGCCTTCGCCGCAGTGCCAGACCTGCCATTACCTGATGCCCTCTGAATCTTCACGCACAGGCTTGCGTTGCGGGTATCAGTATTTCAAAAGTCCGGTGTTGATGCGTAAGTTTTTGCAGATGAAGCATTTCGCGGAAGTCAAGCCCATGAACGCCTGTGAAATGTGGAAAGTAGCAGACCAAAACAGTGCAGATCATGCACCGTAAATCCTTGGATGCACAAACTCTGTGCTATCAACGACAGACTAGGCTTTATGGGCACTTAAACCTTTAATAAGAAATCTTACTTTTTACTCACAGATACCCATGGAACCTTCTAATCAGACATAGGTATGTATGAAAAATCATGCTTAAATGCAATTTGTTTCTTAACAATCTATGTAGTCATGAAGCGCTTGTGGTTTTTTTTAATGATGCTGTTTTTTTTAGCAGCTCCGCATGCGGAAGCGACCCCCCTCGCTATAGAGTCAGCTTATCTGGTTTCGTCAAGCGACAGCATTCAGTTGAAAGAAGTCGCGTCATTTCCCAATGACGCATTCAAAACCTTTCATAAAGATCTGCGTTTAGGGTTTATAGAAAAACCTGTTTGGATCAAGCTTCGGATAATCCCGCAGTCCCCCACAAGTTTTGAAAATGCTTCCAACATTGGGTATGACAGCGCTGTTGTGTTGAGAATAGGCTTGTTAGCACTGGACAGTATTGAGTTATTTGAGATGGTGAATGGTGAATGGATCAAGCAACACCGAGGGGACAAGGTCAAGCAAAAATATGCCAGTTGTCTGGATGATTTCCATTGCTTTGAACTGCGTTCTGACCCCAAAGACCCCATTGACCTTTACCTGAAAATTCAAACCACCACCATCAACACAGTTGTTCTGGAAGCTGTGCCGCTCAGGGATTTGCCCTTGTTGGTGGCTAACCGCATGGTCACGCTTATCGGCACTTTTGCGGTAGCCACAGCTTTGCTTGTGATTGGGCTTTTGTTTTTCGTGATTGAGCGTTCAAGCTTGGTAGCGACATTTTGTGCTTACCAAATATCTGTTGTGCTGCTGATTTTATTGAGCACTGGTTTGTCGGCCAGAGTGTTTGAAGACCCTTCACCAGAGCTGATGAACAACCTGAATCAATACCTGTTGAGCATCCGCGCCATATTCAGTGTGCTTCTGGGCTATGTTTTATTACAACCGTATAAATTGCACGCCTACTACCGTAAAGCGATGTGGTTTTTAGCAGGTCTGTGTGTGTTGTCGATGTACTTCGTTGTGAGCGATCAATTTTCCAACGCAAGTCGCTTAACCATCGCTATTCATGTGATTTGCTTTCTGGTGCAAATTTTGGGGGCGGCAACAGCCCAAAATATTTCAAAACTACTGCGCTGGCTAACCTTGATCGGGTATCTGATTTTTGAGATTATGTTGATAGGCAGTATTTTTACGGCTTTCAATCTCTACCCAGAAATTTCTCAATCCACTCCGCTTTTTATGCAGAGTTTGGGGGATTCGCGGTTGAATGGTAGTCGGGTGGGCATATTTTTATTTGCGATTCTGATTATTCAGGTATTTGATCGCAGAAGAATCAGCAATGAGACCCTGGAAAATTTCAAGCTTGAAGCAGCCAAATCCACAGCCCAGCGTGAGCGTTTGACAGAACGCCAAAGCATGATTGATATGCTGACCCATGAATTAAAAAACCCTCTCGGCACGATTCGCTTTGCCATCGCCAGTTTGAAGCGCAATGTGTCTATAGACAGCGATTCGCTGCAAAGGGTCAAACGCATTGATGATTCAGTTGAAAGAATGAACGAATTGATTGAGCACGTAGCGCTGTCGAACAAAATCGATCGATTCGATGCCAGTCAGGGCAAGGAGTCAGTAGACATTACAGAGCTCATAGAAGTCTCAATTGGTGACTATGCTGATATTCGGATCTTCAAAATAGAGGTTGAACGTGGTTTATGCATCTCCACCAGCCGTTTGATGATCTCACTGATTCTGCAAAATTTAATCAGCAACGCCTACAAATACCATTTGCCAACGGACACGGTATTGATTAAAGCCTATTCTCAAAATCATACTGCCGTGATTGAAGTCTCGAATACGATAGAAATTGACAAGTCACCTGACCCAACCAAGTTGTTTCAAGCTTACTACCGTCATAACAATGTTCAAGAACAGTCTGGCATGGGCTTGGGTTTGTCGTTATCCATGTCTGCTGCTGAAAAAATCAATGCGACGCTTGAATTTTCACAGGAACGAAATTTGGTTGTCTTTTCTCTTAAGGTGCCTTTATGAAAAAACACCTCGCGACGCCGTTGGTCGCTTTACGCCCATCATTGCGAGTGGCCATTGTGGAAGACGACAGATTGCTTCGGCAAGAAATTGAGCTGCATCTGACTGCCAACGATTTTTCTGTCGTGGGTGTTTCCAGCGCTGCTGCTTTGTATGACCTCACTCAATCAGAGCCCATCGATTTGTTCATCATTGATTTGAATTTGCCCGGTGAGGGTGGTCTGAGCTTGTGCAAAAGGCTGAGGGAGTCTTTGCCAAATGCAGGCATTGTGATCATGACAGCTCGCGTTGCTTTGCATGACAGATTGGCTGGCTACAGCCATGGCGGTGCAGATTTTTACTTGACCAAGCCGATCTCACCAGACGAGTTGGTTTTGGTTCTGCAAAACTTAGGCAAGCGAGTGAAAAAGCAGGACTCTGCCAGCAGTTGGAGCTTGAGCCTTCGTGACCGCCTTTTGACAGGACCCCAAGAGGGCCAGAAGCTGCGCTTAACCAACCGAGAAAAAGTGTTGCTGGTGTCCTTGAGTCACGCCAAGGAGCATATTTTGGAGTCAGGCGCTCTGTGTGATTTATTTTCACGCGAAGACGATGAAGAAGGCATGACCAAACATGCTTTGGAAGAGTTGATTGCCCGTTTGCGCAAGAAATTCAAAACTGTGCAGGAAGCCGATGCCGAGCCGGCTATTAAGTCGGTCTGGGGGGTTGGTTACCAGCTGTGCGTGCCCATTAGCTTGGTGTACTAGGCACGCACTTGGTGGTGATTAGCGGTTGACCAGTTTGGCTGGAACCATCAAGGTAATTGCAGCACCTATGACCAAGACAGCTGCCAGCAGGTACATGCCTGAGTCGGTGGAAGAGGTAAGTTGCTTTAGCCAGCCCACCAAATAGGGCGCCAAAAAACCTGCCAAATTCGCAATCGAGTTGATGGCGGCAATTCCGGCAGCTGCACCGGCACCCACCAAGAACGCGGTGGGCAAGCTCCAAAACAAGGGGATGGCAGACACGATGCCCATGCAGGCCAGTATGAGCGCAGCAAATGAGAGGTAATGGTTGCCAGACAAAAGCACTGACAAAATCAAGCCTGTAGAACCCATGAGCATGGGTATGACCACATGCCAGCGGCGCTCACGCATCTTGTCTGCACTTCGAGCAAACAGCAACATAGAAAAAACAGCTGCAATCCAAGGAAGAGATGACAGCATGCCAATTTCCAAGTTGTCTGTGACACCCATGCCTTTGATGATGGTGGGCAACCAAAAACTCACTCCATACAAACTCATTGCCATGGTGAAGTAAATAGCGCTCATGGTCCACATGCGGCCGCTTTTAAAGACCTGCATCATGGGCACATGTTCTTTGTCGCTTTCTTCTTCTTGAATGCGTTTTTGCAACATATCGCGCTCTTCATCTTTCAGCCATTTGGCGCTGGTGATGCGATCATCTAAATAGAAATACACCACCACGCCAATGATCACTGAGGGAATGGCCTCAAGCAAGAACATCCATTGCCAGCCGTGTAGCCCGCTGACCTGATCCCAGCTCTTCATGATCCAGCCCGATAAGGGGCCACCAATGACGCCTGCCAAGGGGATGCCGGTCATGAACATCGACACAATACGAGCACGACGGTGTGAGGGATACCAGTAGGTGAGATACAAAATAATACCGGGGAAAAAACCGGCTTCTGCCAGTCCTAGTAAAAACCGCATGACATAAAACTGTGTTTCAGTTTGTATGAACATCATGCCGCCGGAAACAATGCCCCAAGTCACCATGATGCGGGCTATCCAAACACGGGCACCCACTCTGTGCAAGATGATGTTGCTGGGCACTTCAAAAAAGAAGTAACCAATGAAAAACATACCTGCACCCAAACCATAAACGGTGTCAGAAAACCCCAAATCGCCCGCCATTTGCAACTTTGCAAAACCAACATTGACGCGGTCTAAATAAGCAACGATGTAACAAAGCAGCAGCAGGGGTATGAGTCGCCAAGTGACCTTGAGATAGGTGGCTTCTTCAAAGGGGGTAGAGGGTTGTAAAGCGGTGTTCATGCATAAACCTTTGTGCTGAAACAGCAAAGAGTTCACCTTAGCATAGGGAATATGGTCATACCTGTTTTAAGTCGTCTTGCGGTTCAGTTGCGAGGGTAAATACCGAGGTTTCGACTGGTATAACCTCAGAGACATTTATCTTTGTGTGATCTTATGCATTTGCTTTCATTGGCCGCTTGTTACTTTTTCAGTTTGATTTTTTTGCTGACCGTGTCCCCCTTATTGGCAGGGGAGTTACTTAAAGAAGATATCGACAAAATCTTTGCAGATACCTTCATGGTGGGGGAAATGCAGTCAGGCATGCCGCTGTACCCCTTGTTCAGCAAAAACTCGGAAATGCCGGACGCTAAACCCGAACATAAGGGCTATGTGTTTGAGTCGGTTGATTTTGAACCAGTGCGTGGTTATGGGGGCAAGCCCATCAATATTTTGGTGGCCATGGATACAGAAGGTCGATTTATTGAGTCGCGACTGATCAGTCACCGCGAGCCTATTTTTCGATCTGAGGCGGGCATTGCCAAGCTGGCAAAGTTTGCAAAGCAATACGAGGGCTTGACAGTTAACCACAATATTGAAATCTTTGGTCATTTGGCAACCGCCCGCAGAGATGATCAGTACGCAGCATTGTTTGGTGTGCAAGCAGGCACGGTGAGTGCAAAAGCGATTGACCGCACCATCGTTAACTCTGCAGCCTCTGTGGCGTTGGCGCACATAGAGGCGAGCAAGTTAGGGCAGATCGCAGGCAGCAGCGCTTCGAGTTCAGTCAAGCGCAAAGCCGAAGATGACACTTTCAAGCCTATAACCTGGGACACCCTGCGTTCGCGTGGCATGGTCAGTGAGTTCACGATTAAGCGCGGTGAGATTGAGAAATTATTTGCAGGTACACGTGCCGAAGGTGCAGACAAATCAGCCGCTAGCAAGCCCGATGAAGTGGCCTTGACTTTTCATACGGCTTTGGTCAGCTTGCCCTCGATTGGCCGCAACTTGTTGGATGAAGATGGTTGGCGCTTATTGGGGGCTAACAGGCGTTTGTCGCAGGCCCTGATGGTGACCGAGAGTGGACCTCTTTACAAAATGAACTATGAGAGCCAACGCATCGTCGAAGACATTCCTTTCATCGTTTCGCAAGATGGCAAAGAGCTCAAACTGCGGCCCATGGCTTATGACAAAGGCTTGAAGGTCCCTGGCTACCCCGATAAAACCGGTGCGTATTTTTATGTCATTGATACTGCGACACCCTTGGATCCCGCGCAAGGTTTTGATATCCAGCTGAAATACGGTCGACGCTTTGGTAATTTCCCCAACCAAGTGGAAAGCCGTCGCGTTGACATCCCCTACAGTTACCACGGAATCCATACACAGTGGCATGCACTGTTAGATACCGATTTTTCCACCCGTGAATGGGCTGATGCTTGGCAAACACGATCGACGGAGATAGCAGTCTTGTTGCTGGGTTTGATCGTTCTGAGTTCAGGGTTGTTTTTGCAAAAGCTTTTGAGTGTCAACTCGAAGCGGTTCAAGGTGCTGCGAAGTGCATATTTGGTTTTCACAGTGGGTTTTATTGGCTGGTATGCCCAAGGTCAGTTGACTATTGTGAACATCACGGCGGCTATTGAAGCGCTGGCAGGAGGGGAAGATTTAAGCTTTTTCATGAACGACCCCATGACGGTGATCTTGTGGGTTTTTGTCGCTGTCACTTTGTTGATTTGGGGCAGGGGTACGTTTTGCGGATGGCTGTGTCCTTTCGGCGCATTGCAAGAATTGATCAGCTTGGTGGCCAACACCATTGGTATCAGACAAAGACGCCTTAGAACAGCCTTGGATGCCAAGCTCAAATGGTTCAAGTACGCTGTGCTGGCGTTTGTTTTAGGCTCGTTGTATGTATCCCCCTCATTTGCAGAGTTGGCGGTAGAAGTGGAGCCCTTCAAAACAGCCATCAGCATGTACTTTGAACGTGACTGGCCTTACGTCGCTTGGGCGGTGTTTTGTTTGACTTTGGGCGTAGTGGTTTACCGAGGCTATTGCCGTTATATATGCCCCTTGGGTGCAGCGCTAGCTGCTGTGAATGTGTTGCAGCGCTGGTCTTGGATACCCCGTCGCGAGGCCTGCGGCACACCTTGCCAAACTTGTCGGCACCGTTGTGAGTACCAAGCGATTGAGAAGAGTGGTGACGTCAACTATGCTGAATGCTTTCAGTGTTTGGATTGTGTGTCTATTTACCAAGACGATCAAAAATGTTTGCCTTTGATACAGCATCGCAAAGTTGATGGTCGTTTTATTCCTGTTCACAAAGAGGTGGCCGCATGATGCAGCGCAGACAGTTATTGCAACTTGGCATGGGTTTGGGTTTGAGCCTCAATGCCACTGCGCGTGAGTCCTTGGTCTGGCAAGAGCGCAGTTTGATGGGCTTTGGCACCACGCTTTGGCTCAAAGCCGCGCACACCGATGCAAGCAAGCTGCATGAGGCCTTGGACGCTTCGGTAAAAGCCATTCGTTCAGTTGAAAAGCAAATGAGTTTGTTTGACCCAGACTCTGCGGTCAGTCGTTTGAACCGGCAAGGAGAGTTGCGCAAACCTGATGCGCAATTGCTGTCGGTGTTGACACTGGCGCAATATGTGTCACGACGCAGCGCGGGTGCGTTTGATGTGACCATGCAACCTTTGTGGCGCTTATGGTCATTGCATTCGCAATCTCAAACTTTGCCTTCATCCAAAGCTCTTTCGCAAACACGTTCTTTGGTGAACTGGCAGGCCATGACTGTGTCTGCAGATGTTGTTCATTTGCATGCCAAAGGCATGGGCGTGTCTTTGAACGGCATCGCGCAAGGCTATGCGGCAGATAAGGTCCGTGCTGTGTTGCAGGCGCATGGCGTGCAGCACGCCTTGATTGACACGGGAGAAACTACCTTTTTAGGTCAGTCTTCCAAAGGAAAAGATTGGCGTTTTGCAGTGGAGCCGTCTGCCGCCTCAACTGTTACGCCACCGGTGATCAGTCCTCATGGCTGGGCTATCGCCACATCGTCCGACGCACATACCGTGTTCAGCGCAGACCATGTGCATCACCATATATTGAATCCCCACACAGGCGACTCACCCAGCCATTGGGCATCGGCAAGCGTCATTGCGCCTTCGTGCGCCTTGGCAGACGCCTTGACCAAGGTGTTTTTCATGTGTCCCCCTCAAGGGGTTGAGCGCTTGGCAAAAGCTTGGGGTGTGGACGTGGTTTTGCAGGATAAGCGGGGGAAGTGGTATTCGTATCAATCAACTCAAATGAGTTGAATCAATTCCGAATCCCACACACCAACACCCCTGGGTCGTTGTGGGCGATTTCTTGTGTATTTTTGGCGTGCGCCACGTCCATGTCACGGGGCAGCGGGACATTGTTTTTCACAGCCAGCACTTCGGCCATGATGCTGACCGCAATTTCCGCGGGAGTTTTGCTGCCAATGTAAATGCCAATAGGGCCACGCAAGCGTTTGAGTTCCTCTGGCGTTTTATCGAGGTGCTCGATCATGCGCTGATGCCGCGCGTCGTTGTTGCGCCTAGAACCAATGGCGCCCACGTAAAACGCATCGGTGTCTAAAGCTTCCAAGAGAGCTAGGTCGTCCAGTTTAGGATCGTGGGTGAGGGCGATCACGCAGCTGCGCCTGTCTGGGCGGAAACTTTGCACCACATCGTCTGGCATCTCACCGGTCAGCGTCACATTTGGCACAGACCACGCGCCGCTGTACTCTTCGCGGGGGTCGCACACGGTAACTGCAAAGCCGTTGAACAGCGCCATGGTGGCTAAGTATTCGGTCAGTTGGCCTGCACCGATGAGCAGCATGCGGTATTCGGGGCCGAAGGTGTTGATGAGTTTGTCGTCGTCAATAAAGAGCTCGGTGGGGGTCTCGCTGGCTTGCAAACTGACCGTGCCAGAAGCCAGCACAGTGCTGCGCTGCATCAACTGGCCTTGCTCCAATGAAAGCACCAAGGTATCCAAACTCTGCGCATCAGGGTCAAACTCTAAAAGCAACTCCAGCGTTCCCCCGCAAGGCAAGCCAAAGCGATGCGCTTCATCAGCGGTGATGCCGTACTTCACACGCTGTGGTGCGCCGATAGGAATGACAGAGGTTTCGCCCGTGCTTTGCCCCGTGGCATAGGCCTGTGTGAAGCGGTAAATCAGGTCATCTTCAATGCAGCCACCCGAGACCGAGCCCACCACCGCACCTGTTTCGCACAAGGCCATGATGGAGCCAATGGGGCGAGGCGATGAGCCCCATGTGCGAACGACAGTAGCTAGCAGAGCGCGTTGACCTGCTTGGCGCCAGTTGCGCAAGGTGCGCAAGACCATGACATCGATGTTTTCCATAGGGGGAGACTTTAACTTGCTACCAACTTCGAATGAAGCGTAAGTGGGAGGTGATAAAATATTCAAATGATAAAAATGATAAGTTCAATTCTGTGTTGTCACTGCGGTAGCCTGCAAAACAAGAATTAAATTTATTACTTATGTGTTTATTTATGGCTATTTCCAAACGTTGCTTTGATATTTCATTAGGTACTTTTGCATTGCTTGCTTTATTAGGCGTTTTGACCCTCGTTGCAATGGCAGTGAAGCTGACATCTACAGGCAAAGTACTTTATTGGTCTCAACGCATTGGCAAAGACAACACGGTTTTTTTTATGCCCAAATTTCGAACCATGCGCACCGATACACCAGTGGTTGCTACTCATTTGCTAGCCAGCCCTGATTCTTACCTCACGCCAGTAGGTAAATTTCTAAGAACCACCAGTTTGGATGAATTACCTCAGCTTTACAGCATCTTGAT
>CANNNH010000027.1 GCA_947505915.1 Comamonadaceae bacterium | reverse complement strand
TTCGCGTCGCAAGAAGTAAGGCCAGCAAATGACCCGTTCACTCAAAAAAGGTCCCTTTGTCGACCACCATTTGGTAGCCAAGGCCGACAAGGCTGTTACCAACAAAGACAAAAAGCCGATCAAGACCTGGTCGCGTCGCTCCATGATCCTGCCCGAGTTCATCGGCTTGACCATCGCCGTGCACAACGGCAAGCAGCACGTCCCTGTCTATATCACCGATCAAATGGTTGGCCACAAGTTGGGCGAGTTCGCACTCACCCGGACTTTCAAAGGTCATCCGGCTGACAAAAAAGTTGTGAGAAAGTAAGGAAAGACCATGGAAACACGTGCAACCCTCCGGGGCGTTCGTCTGTCGGTCGACAAGGGCCGTCTGGTCGCTGACCTGATCCGCGGTAAAAAAGTGGATCAGGCGCTCAACATCTTGGAATTCACGCAGAAAAAAGCTGCGGGCATCATCAAGAAGGTGGTTGAGTCCGCCATCGCCAACGCTGAACACAATGACGGCGCCGACATCGACGAGTTGAAGGTGAAAACCATCTACGTCGAGCAAGGCACCACGCTCAAGCGTTTCTCGGCGCGCGCTAAAGGCCGCGGCAACCGTATCAGCAAGCCTACGTGCCATGTGTACGTGGTCGTTGGCAATTAAAGGGCAGACAGGTTATGGGACAAAAAATCAACCCAACCGGGTTCCGCCTTTCGATCAGCCGCAACTGGAACAGCCGCTGGTATGCAAGCAACAAAGACTTTGCCGGCATGCTGGCAGAAGACATCAAGGTTCGTGAGTACCTCAAAGCCAAGCTGAAAAGCGCTGCGGTTTCGCGCGTTGTCATCGAGCGCCCTGCTAAAAATGCCCGCATCACGATTTACTCGGCTCGTCCGGGCGTTGTGATCGGCAAAAAAGGCGAGGACATCGAGAACCTCAAGAAAGAACTGAGCCGCCAGCTGGGTGTGCCGGTCGCCGTGAACATTGAAGAAGTTCGCAAGCCAGAAATTGATGCCAAGCTCATCGCTGACAGCATCACCCAACAGCTTGAAAAACGCATCATGTTCCGCCGAGCCATGAAGCGCGCCATGCAAAACGCCATGCGATTGGGTGCCCTGGGCATCAAGATCATGTCTTCCGGCCGCCTCAACGGCATCGAGATCGCACGTTGCGAGTGGTACCGCGAAGGTCGCGTGCCACTTCACACCCTGCGCGCCGACATCGACTACGGCACTTCTGAAGCCAAGACCACCTACGGTGTGATCGGCGTGAAGGTCTGGGTCTACAAAGGTGACACCTTGGGCCGTGGCGACTCGCCTGGCGCCAAGCTTGACGCAGCGCCTTCCGAAGAAGAACGCAAGCCACGCGGCCCACGCCGTGACGCACGTCCTGGTACCGACCGTCCTGCTCCCCGTGGTGCCCGCGCACCGCGCGGCGCAGCCGGCAGCACCAGCACTGCGCCTGCCGACGGCAGCGACAAACCAGCGGAGGCGTCTGACGCCGAAGCCCCGAAAACCACCGTTAAGCGCGTTCGAAAAGCCGCGCCAGCTGCAGCAGCTGACGGTGCAAAGACTGAGTAATCAGTCTCATCACGGAGATAAATCATGCTGCAACCCGCTCGTAGAAAATACCGCAAAGAGCAAAAAGGCCGTAACACCGGCGTCGCAACCCGGGGTAGCTCGGTCGCGTTTGGTGATTTCGGTCTGAAGTGTACCGACCGCGGTCGCCTCACTGCTCGTCAAATTGAAGCCGCACGTCGTGCGATTTCCCGTCACGTTAAACGTGGCGGCCGTATCTGGATCCGTGTCTTCCCGGACAAGCCGATTTCCCAAAAGCCTGCTGAAGTGCGTATGGGTAACGGTAAAGGCAATCCAGAGTACTACGTGGCTGAAATCCAGCCCGGTAAGATTGTTTTTGAAATCGTTGGCGTGCCTGAAGAGTTGGCCCGTGAAGCGTTCCGCCTGGCTTCTGCCAAGCTGCCGCTGCGCACCACTTTCGTCAGCCGCATGATTGGCCAGTAAGGGGAAATGAAATGACCAAATCTACTGAACTGCGCCAAAAAGACGTTGCCGGACTGCACGCTGAAGTCAAAGAGCTGCAAAAAGCCCACTTTGGCCTGCGCATGCAAAAAGCCACACAGCAACTGACCAACACCTCCACGCTGCGTTCGACGCGCCGGGCGATTGCCCGCGCCAAGACCATCCTGGCCGAAACCATCGTCAAGCAAGGAGCCAAATAATGACGGAAGCTAAAAAATCCCTCACGCGCACCTTGGTAGGCAAGGTTGTCAGCGACAAGCGCGCCAAAACCGTCACGGTTCTGGTCGAGCGCCGTGTCAAGCACGAGCTTTACGGCAAGATCGTTTCGCTGTCGAGCAAGTACCACGCCCATGACGAAAAGGGCGAGTACAAGATGGGTGACACCATCGAGATCACCGAGAGCCGCCCGATTTCGAAAACCAAGAATTGGGTTGTTTCCAAGCTGATCCAGAAAGCCGCAGCGGTTTAAGTCTTTCTGACAAACAACTGCAAGTCTTTGAAAACGGTCCACGATGTGGGCCGTTTTTATTGGTGAAACGGCATTGTCATTGCTGGCGGCATTGCGGTTGAGTGCTTGCCAAGCGTGCGAAGCGCATCTGATACAAAATACGAGTTGCAGGCCACAAGGCCCCCATTAACACCCAAACAGGAGCAATGCATGATCAAAGTTGGCGATACCCTCCCTTCAGCCACGCTGATGGAGTTTTCAGAAGTCGAAGGTAATGGCTGCAGCATCGGCCCTAACCCGGTCGAGGTGGCCAAAGCCACTGCCGGCAAAACCATTGCGCTGTTTGCGCTGCCGGGCGCTTTCACCCCCACCTGCTCTGCCAAACATGTGCCCGGCTATGTGGAGCACTTCAATGCGCTCAAAGCCAGCGGCGTTGATGAAATCTGGTGCGTGAGCGTCAACGATGCATTCGTTATGGGCGCCTGGGCGCGCGAGCAAAAAACCAACGGAAAGGTTCGCATGCTGGCCGATGGCAGCGCCGACTTCACCAAGGCTACCGGCCTGACGCTGGACCTGACGGCCCGTGGTATGGGCTTGCGCAGCAACCGTTACTCGATGCTCATCAAGAACGGTAAAGTGGCGAGCCTCAATATTGAAGCCGCTGGAAAATTCGAAGTCAGTGATGCGGCAACCATGCTGTCACAAGCCAAAGCCTAAGTCCCGAGCATCGGCCTAAGCCAGAAAAAAAGCCACCCTGAAACGGTGGCTTTTTTGTGGGCGCTAAAGATCAACCTTGAGGTAATGCGCTCCGGCTATCGGGTTGTGATAGTAGGGCGGAATCTCTGTGAAACCGAGTTCGGCGTACAAAGCGCGCGCCGACTCCATGTCGTCCAGAGTGTCCAGCAACACGCAGTGGTAGCCAGCTGCACGGGCGGCGTCCAACACTGCCTCGGCCAATTGCCGGCCCACACCAAAGCGGCGAAATTCAGGGCGCACAAACAGCCTCTTCATCTCGGCCGCGTTGGCATAGTCTGCCGCCGGTAGCGGGCGCAGCGCACAACAGCCGGCCAGCGCACCCTCAATCCAGGCCAGCAGCAAAGCCCCTTGTGGCGCGCTGTAGTCGCCAGGTAAGTGACGCAACTCTGATTCGAAGTCCTGAAAACACAAGTCCACGCCAAGCAGTTGAGCGTACTCCGAAAAAATTTGACGCACCAATTCAAAATCGTCGGGCGACGTGGGCGTCCTGAATTCAATAGCTTTGTTTAACAAGTTCGAAGAGCTCAACAGATGGCGTAAAAAAATAGGCGAGTAATCAGTTTAGACCCCCAAGCTTCAAAGGCCGGCAGGCGCCAAGCCTGACAGCCAGAAAACAGCGGCAGCGCACAAACAAAGCAGCAAAAAGGCCGCCACACGGCTGCGGGCGTCATCACGTGCGGCTTCAGCGGGTGCGACCAGTTGCTTGTCTCCATGCAGCATGGCTGCCACCAGACCCTGGCGACGGCGTGCGTAGTAAATGATGGCCGCCACATGCAGCAAGACCAGCGCCAGCAAAATCCATTTGCCGATCTGCGTATGGTATTGGCTGCCTAAGGCAACAACAGCGTTAGAGACAAGGTGCGTCAGCGGGCCGGCGGTGGAAATTTCGTCATCACTGATCAGCCCGGTGGCCACTTGCAAGCTCAAAAAAGCCAACATGGCCCAGACAGACAGCGCGCCAAGCGGTGTGTGGCCCACTGCGTGGTTTTCTGGCGCCCGGCCGCGCAAGTAAGCAAACACAGCACGGGGCCCGAACACAAAACTGCGAAAGCGCGACCAGTGGCCGCCCAGCAGACCCCAGACCAGGCGAAACAAAAGCAGGGTCAGCAGTGCATAACCAAAACGAAAGTGAAAGACCATGGCGCTACCGCCCAATGTGCCGGTCACCGCAAGACCCAGCACACAAAGCGCAATGGCCCAGTGAAATACCCGGGTAGGCAGATCCCAAATACGGACGCGGTACAGCGATGAAGGGTTTGGCATGGTGGAACTTGTCAATGGGCGTCAAAGCGGAGCATGGCGCTGAAAATTAGTTATGAAGTTGATGAGGGCGCGACCGGATCATCAATGGGGCTGCATTGAAGAGGGCGCGCACATAAATTTAATTTTCGATAAACTTATTCTGATAAATATATCAAGCAATCTTTATTTAGCGTAAACCATAGGAAGCACCATGAAAGTATTTATTCTTGCGGCCGCTGCCGCTGCATTGTTGACCCTGGCCTTGCCAGCCAGCGCGCAATTTGCCAAGCCCGAAGACGCCATTAAATACCGGCAAAGCGCCTTGTTTGTGATGGGCCAACATTTTGGCCGCGTCGGGGCTATGGCTACAGGCCGCGCACCATTTGATGCCAAAGTGGCAGCTGACAATGCCGAGGTAGTTGCCAGCATGGCTAAGTTGCCTTGGGCTGGATTTGGCCCCGGCACAGACAAGGGCGCTGTCAACAAAGCCAATCCTGAAGTCTGGAGCGAGCAGGCCAAGTTCAAAGAGGCCGGCGACAAACTGATCGCTGAAAGCACCAAGCTGGCGGCCGCAGCCAAAACCGGTAACTTGGACGCTGTCAAAACAGCATTCAATGCCACCGCTGCCAGTTGCAAAGCCTGTCACGACGTGTACCGCGGCCGGTAAAGCCTGCGGCACTGAAACACCAGCCCGCTCAAGAGGCTGGTGAGCAAGCCCTTCAGGACTGAGCCAGCAACTTCTCAATCAAGAGGTGAAGTGCGGTGAAATCCGGCTCGCCGATGTACTGTTTGACAATCTCACCGCGTTTATTCACGAGATAAGTGGTGGGTGTGAGCTTGACATCACCCCAGGCTTTGGCGACTTCACCGGTGTTATCAATGGCCACCTTGAAAGGCAGCCGGCGCGTCTCGGTGTAATTGACGACATAGCTGGGCGGGTCATAGCTCATGGCCACAGCCAGCGTGTCGTAACCCTTGGCTGCATATTTTTGATGCGTGCTGATCAACTTGGGCATTTCAGCGACGCAGGTCACACAACTGGTCGCCCAGAAATTCACCAGCATGACCTTGCCCTTGAAGTCGGCTGTGGTTTTTTTGCTGCCGTCGAGCAGCACAAAAGTTGATTCAGGCGCAGCTTGCGCATTGGTGCAAGCTTGCAAGCCAGCCGCCAGGGCCGCAAGCATCACCAGCCCCAAGGCCCAGCGAAGCAAGCCGGGAATGCCACTGCGGTGGCGCGCTTCGTTGGCGTTCATGCAGCGCAGTCTAGCAAGATGCGGGTCAGCTCTGCCGGTGCGCTGATCATCGGATCATGGCCTGTGGCCATCTCAAGCACCTGTGCGTCACGCGCCCAGGCGCCGCCCCAAAAGGCGGGGTCTTTCACGCGCAGCCGGCTGGGCTCAATCGTTGCCAGTGCAGGTGCTGTGCAATTAATGAAAGTACGGGGCGTTGCGGCTATACGCAGTACATCAAAATCCAGAGGCATCCGGTAGGTGTGGCCGGGGTGCGGTGTTTGCCGGCGCAGCACCCAGGCGTGATCGGCGTCATGCAGGCCGAAGACGACCGGGTCTGGCGGGGGGAAACTGAAATTTGCACACGCCGCTGCCGCATCCAGTCGTTGCGTTTGGGTCGCTTTGGCTTGTGTGCTGCTCCAGCTCTCGCCGGGTTTGGGCACCACTGCATCCACATAGACCAGGTGTTTGAGCCTCTCACCCATGCGGTCAGCAATGGCTGTGCCCAACATGCCGGCATAGGAGTGAACAGCGAGCACCACATCGCTCAACTCTTCGGCCTCTATCAGCTGGCGAATGTCCTCAATATGTGTTTCAAGCGTGATACTCGGCGACAGTAAATGCGCCCGCTCGCCCAGGCCGGTGAGTGTGATGGCATGCACGCGCTGGCCTTGCTGCTGCAGCGCATGGCTGACGCGACGCCAGCACCATGCGCCGTGCCACGCACCATGAACCAATACAAAGTTCGCCATCAGATCACCTGCTTGCTTTTCAAGTCAGCCAATTGTTCTGCGGAGTAATACAACACTTGGCTAAGAACCTCTTCTGTGTGCTGGCCCAGCAGGGGTGGGGGCAGATCACTTCGCACCGGCGTGGCGCTGAGCTTGAGCGGGCTGGCCACCAGGCGCAGCTGGTCCTTGAGCGGATGCGGCCAGGATGTAACCATGGCGCGCGATTCGACCTGCGGGTCGGCAAACACTTCGCCCAGGTTGTTGATGGCGCCGCAAGGCACTTTGGCTGCTTCCAGTGCGGCCAGCCAGTCTGCCTTGCCACGCGACTTCATCACCGCCTCGAGCTGCGGCACCAGTTGCACGCGATTCAGCACCCGGTTGCTGTTCTTGGCGAACAAGGGATTGCTGGCGAGTTCCGGAACGCCCGCCACAGCGCAAAACTTGGCGTACTGCGAGTCGTTGCCCACCGCCAAAATGAGATGGTCTTTGTCGCCTGCTGCGTTGGGCGCCACTTCAAACACCTGGTAGGGCACGATGTTCTGGTGCGCATTGCCGACACGGCCAGGCACCTTGCCGCTGACCAGGTAGTTGGCGCCCAGATTCGCCAGCATGGCCACCTGGGTGTCAAGCAGCGCCATGTCCACTTGCTGGCCTTCGCCGGTTTTCTCGGCATGACGCAGCGCCGCCAGAATGCCGACCGTGGCGTACATGCCGGTCATCAGGTCGGCCACGGCCACGCCGACTTTTTGCGGGCCACCGCCCAGGTCGTCACGCTCTCCGGTCACACTCATCAGCCCGCCCATGCCCTGAATGGCGTAGTCGTAACCAGCGCGCTCGGCATACGGCCCGGTCTGACCGAAACCGGTGACCGAGCAGTAGACGATGCGCGGGTTGATGGCCTTGAGGCTGGCGTAGTCCAGGCCGTAGCGCGCCATGTCGCCGACTTTGAAGTTTTCGACAAACACATCGCAGTGCAGCGCCAGTTCGCGAATCAAGGCCTGCCCGGCCGGCTGCGCAATGTCACAGGTGACCGAGCGTTTGTTGCGGTTGGTGCCCAAGTAATAGGCGGCTTCGCGCGTTTCTGCGCCGCTGCTGTCATGCAAAAAGGGCGGACCCCAGCTGCGCGTGTCATCACCGGCGCCGGGGCGCTCGATCTTGATGACATCGGCCCCCAGGTCTGCCAGGGTCTGGGTGCACCAGGGACCAGCGAGCACGCGGGAGAGGTCGAGGATGCGGATGCCTTCTAATGAGTTCATGGTCCTCATTTTGCCCTCTGAGGGTTCAGGCTGGGCCGGGAAGGGGCTCAAAAATGCATTGCCTGTAAAGTTCAGGGCTAAATGCAGCCCCGGATCCGAGTCGACACGGATCGACCATTTTTTTGTAACAAGTCCATCCATGCCATTTTTTCTTGCTTTTCGTGCGCTTGCGCCGGGCCTGTTGGTCTTGCTTGCCGGCTTGTTGACCGTCACAGCATGCAGCCCCGCCCTGAACTGGCGGGAGGTGCGTTTGGATGCTGGCGTGAGCTTGCTGCTGCCCTGCAAGCCTGACAAGGCGCAAAAGCAAGTGCCCTTAGGACCTGAACCCACCACCTTGACCATGCTCGGTTGCGAAGCCGGGGGCGCCACTTTTGCGGTGGCTGTGGCCGAGCTGACGGATACTGCCCAGGTGTCCGGCGTGCTGAGCCAGTGGCAGGCCATCACCTTGAAAAACATGAAAGCGGCGCCTTTGAGTGCGCCGCCCGCTTTGTTCAAGGTGGCGGGCGCCGATGCGAGCCCGGCGCCGGTATGGCTGCAGGCTGAAGGTCAGCAAAATGATGGCAGCGCTGTTCACAGTCGAGCGGCTTACTTTGCCAAAGGCGCCCGGGTGGTTCAGGTCGTGATGTACGCACCCAAAATCAACCCGGATGCAGCGGATACCTTTTTCACCAGCTTGCGAATCGAATGATGCTGGCCTAAGGCGCATGATCTGCCGCTGGAACTTTCACCCCCTAAAACTGGCCGGCGCCGATAACGCCACAACTACATGACGCTCGCTAACGCCCAAACGCTGACCACCCCGAACGAAGGGCTTGACACCAGGACCGCTGTCTGGGTGTTCCTGGCCTTTGCCGCCGCTTACTTTTGTTCGGCGCTGGTGCGCGCCATCACCGCCACCTTGTCGCCTGTGCTGACGCAGGAGTTCAGTTTGCAGGCCCGCGATCTGGGCTTGCTGGCGGGCGGCTACTTTTTGGGTTTTGCGGCCATGCAGTTGCCGCTGGGCAGCGTGTTAGACCGCCATGGCCCCAAGCGTGTGATCCTGTATTTTTTAACGCTGGCGGTTTTAGGTTGCCTGGCCTTTTCGCTGGCTACGACCTTTGCCTGGCTGCTCGCCTCCAGGGTGCTGATTGGCATGGGCGTCAGTGCTTGCCTGATGGCCCCGCTCACCGGCTTCCGGCGCTGGCTGGGCAGCGGTGCGCAGTTGCGCGCCAACTCCTGGATGCTCATGACCGGCTCACTCGGCATGCTCGCCTCGACGCTGCCGGTACAGTGGCTCATGCCCTTGACCGGCTGGCGTCCTCTGTTCTGGATTCTGGCTGCGTTGACCGGACTGTCGATGCTGCTGATCTGGTGGTTGGTGCCGGCCTGGAAAAACACGGCACCCACGCTTTCTGAGGGGCCTGCCCCCGCGGACCCCGCAGCGTCAAGCTACGCTGAGATCTGGCGCAGCCGGTATTTTCAGAAAATGTCGCTCTTGGCGTTCTTCAATTACGGCGGCTTTGTGGCGATCCAGACCTTGTGGGCCGGACCGTGGATGGTGCGCGTGGCCGGCTACACGCCACTCGAATCAGCCACCGGCCTTTTTTATATCAACGCTGTCATGCTCGTGACATTCTGGGCTTGGGGCATGCTGAACCCGGTATTGGCGCGCAAAGGCTGGAGCCCCGACCGCTTGATCAGCTGGGGCGTACCCTTGAGCATGATGGTGCTGGCTGTCAATATCGCCGGCGGCAGCCAAACCGGTTGGTTGGGTTGGGCCTTGTTTTGCATGTGCTCGAGTGTCATGGGCCTTGCGCAGCCTGCGGTGGGCATGGCCTTTGCACCCGCGCTGGCCGGTCGCGCGCTGTCCGCTTACAACCTTTTGATTTTTGCCGGCATTTTTGTCGTGCAGTGGGGTATAGGCCTGTTGGTAGACGCCTTTAAGGCCGCTGGTCTGGGTGAGGTGGCCTGTTTTCAAGCGGCCATGGGCGTCTTTATGTGTTGCTGCGCCGCCTCATACGCCTACTTCCGCTGGGTGAAGGCTGATAATTCACCGCAATGAACGGTATTCTCATCATCGCCCACGCGCCTCTGGCTTCTGCACTGCGCCAATGTGTGGCGCATGTTTTCACAGATCACCCTGAGGCCGTGGCCGCTTTGGATGTTCAGCCCAACACCCCGCCCGAGGAAACCCTGGCGCAGGCGCGCATCATGCTGGCGCAACTTGGCACTTCCCACGCTTTGGTGCTGGCCGATGTCTTTGGCGCGACACCCTGCAACGTAGCGCAAAAACTGGTCGATGGCGTGCACTCCAAGCTGATCACCGGCGTCAACGTGCCCATGCTGCTGCGCACACTTTCTTACCGCAATGAGTCCCTCGATGCCCTGGTCGCGCGCGCCTTGATGGGCGCCACTCAGGGCGTGATGCAGGTGGCCATCACTGCCCCGCAAAACCAGAACCGCCGAAACCATGATCAAGACCAGCGCGGCCATAAGCAATAAATTGGGCCTGCACGCCCGCGCCTCTGCCAAGCTGACCAAGCTGGCGGGCAGTTTCTCCTGTGAGGTCTGGATCAGCCGCGGCGAACGCCGCGTCAACGCCAAAAGCATCATGGGCGTGATGATGCTGGCCGCCGGCCTGGGTGCTACGGTGGAGCTGGAGACGAACGGCGTTGACGAACAAGCCGCCATGGACGCGTTGCTGGCCATGATGGCGGACAAGTTTGGTGAGGGCGAATAAGTTGTTGGCCCCCACGCTTGTCGCTGCGCGTACTGCGCTGCCCCCCGAGGGGGCGGTCCCGCCTTGGGGCGGCCCGGCGGCGGGACTGTTGGCCCCCACGCTAGTCGCTTCGCGTACTGCGTTGCCCCCCGAGGGGGTTGTCCCGCCTTGGGGCGGCCCGACGGCGGGGTGGCTCGCTTCTAAGCTGGCCCAAGACACACGGGGTGTTGCATGACTTTTTCGATTCATGGCCAGGCGGTTTCGCGCGGTATTGCCATTGGACGGGCGGTGCTGGTGGCGTCGAGCCGTGCCGATGTGGCGCATTACTTTGTCGAGGCCACTGGCGTCCAGTCAGAGATTCAGCGGGTTCGTGATGCGCGCAATACCGTGGTTGAAGAGATTTCGCGCCTGCAACGCGACTTGCCGGCTGACGCGCCGCATGAACTCGCCGCCCTGCTGGATGTTCACCTCATGCTTTTGCAGGACGAGCAACTCATCACTGGCGTCAAAGGTTGGATTTCGGAGCGGCATTACAACGCCGAGTGGGCCCTGACAACGCAGTACGAGATGATCGCCCGTCAGTTCGATGAGATGGAAGATGAGTACCTGCGTGAGCGCAAGGCCGACCTCGAGCAAGTGGTCGAGCGGGTGCTGCGCGCCATGAAGGGCGTGGCTTCGCCGGTGCAGCTTAAAAATCAAGGGGCGCGCAAACAGCAGAAAGAGTTGTTGCATGACGACAAACTGGACGTTCCACTGGTGCTGGTCGCACACGATTTGTCACCGGCCGACATGTTGCAGTTCAAGCAAAGTTTGTTCGCCGGCTTTGCCACCGATGTGGGTGGCCGCACTTCGCACACAGCCATCGTTGCGCGCAGCATGGACATTCCGGCGGTGGTTGGCGCGCGCAGCGCCAGCCAGCTGATCAAGCAGGACGACTGGGTCATCATTGACGGCGATGCCGGCGTGCTGATCGTCGATCCCTCGCCCATCATCCTGGCCGAGTATGGCTTCAAGCAGCGACAAGGTGCACTCGAGCGCGAGCGTCTGAACCGTTTGCGCCACACGCCGGCTGTCACGCTCGACGGTCAAAAAGTCGAACTGCTGGCCAACATTGAAATGCCCGAAGACACAAGCGGCGCAATCCAGGCCGGCGCCGTCGGTGTGGGTTTGTTCCGCAGCGAGTTTCTGTTCATGGGCCGCATCGGTAACTTGCCTGACGAGGAAGAGCAATACCTGGCCTACCGTCAGGCCATCGAGGGCATGCAGGGTCTGCCTGTGACCATCCGCACGGTAGACATTGGGGCTGACAAGCCCTTGGAGCGCCACACCAAGGCGCAAGAGGCACACCTGAATCCGGCGCTGGGCCTGCGTGCGATCCGCTGGAGTCTGGCCGACCCACCCATGTTTTTGACGCAGTTGCGTGCCATCTTGCGTGCTGCTGCGCATGGGCAGGTCAACTTGCTGGTGCCCATGTTGGCACATGCCTCTGAAATCCGGCAAACCATGTCTTTGATTGATCACGCGCGCGCCACCCTGGACAACAAAGGCCAGGCCTATGGGCCGGTCAAGCTCGGCGCCATGATCGAGATACCGGCTGCCGCCTTGACGCTCAAGCTGTTCCTCAAATACTTTGACTTTTTGTCCATCGGTACCAATGACCTCATTCAGTACACACTGGCGATTGACCGCGCCGATGAGGCCGTAGCGCATCTTTACGACCCTTGCCATCCGGCCGTGCTCAGGTTGGTGGCCGACACCATTGCCGAGTGCAATGCGCAAGGCAAGGGCATCAGCGTGTGCGGCGAAATGGCGGGCGACGCCAACATGACGCGGCTCTTGCTGGGGCTGGGTTTGCGCAGTTTCTCCATGCACCCTTCGCAGATTCTGTCGGTCAAGCAGCAGATCTTGCGGGCCGATGCCGGCAAGCTCCAGCCCTGGGCGCAAGGGGTGCTGGCCAGTGAAGACCCGGCTTCTTTGCTGTAATCGGCTATCGGGCCCGTCGTGTGCCCAGCAAAGCGGCAAGCATGATCATCAGCGCCGCCAGCGCAATGCTCCAGCTCCACTGCCGCCCGGTCACCACGATCAGCAAGGCTGTCGAGCCCAGCGGCGTGAGATAACTCAAGATACCGATTTGCCGCGCGTCGCCCAGCTTGAGCGCTTTGTCCCACAGATAAAAAGCGCCGCCCAGCGGGCCCAGCCCCATCAGGGCCAGCAGCAAGCCGTCACGCAAGCTCAGGCTCATCGGCGCCTCCAGCGCCCAGTGACACAGCAAGGACAGCGCGCCAGACACCAAAGCGAACAGGCCGATTGCAGCAGTCGGGAACGCCGCCACCCGTTGCGTCAACAGTGAATAACTAGCCCACATGAAAGCCGCTGCCAGAGCTGCCAGATAACCGGCTGCGCGGTCTGCACTACCGGGGCTTGGCAGCGCGTCCACATGGTTGGCTGCGCCCAGAATGGCCAAAGCCGCACCGCCAAAGCCGAGCAGGGCTGCACCCAGGTGAATCGGGCGCAGTGACATGTTTTTAAGCAGTACTGGCGCCAGCACCACCATCAGCAGCGGCCACAGGTAGTTGATCAGGTTGGCTTCCACCGCCGGCGCCAGGCGCAGCGCCATGAACAGCATGAAGTGGTAACCAAACAAGCCGTAGATGCCCAGCCCCAAGGTCGAAAGCGGTACGCGCCATTGGCGCGGGTCACGCAGCACCTGCGGCAAGGCCAGCAGACCGCCGATCAGCAGTGACAAGCCGGTCAGCAAAAAAGGTGGCAGGTGCTTGAGCAGCACGCCCAGCGAAGCCACTGACACCCATAGCGCAATGGCCCCCAGGGCGAAGAGCTGCGCTTTCACTTCACGGCGTTCGAGGCCGCTGCCGCTTCTGCAGCGGCATGCGCCTGCTGATCAGCGTGGTAGCTTGACCGCACCATCGCGCCCACAGCGGCATGCGAGAAACCCATTTCGTAAGCACGGGTCTCGAACATTTTGAAAGTGTCCGGGTGCACATAGCGGCGCACCGGCAGGTGCGAACTGGAGGGCGCCAGGTACTGACCGATGGTCAACATGTCGATCTGGTG
>CANNNH010000026.1 GCA_947505915.1 Comamonadaceae bacterium | reverse complement strand
GCGCCAAAGGTTCCGATGGCGGTGCGCACACCGCTGACAACAACAACTTCACGGCTCATGAAAGGTCTCCTTGGATTTTTGAAAACGGACAAGATGAACTATGCGGGGTATTGTCTACAGCCTGCTGACAGCTGCGGGAAAATGGGGGTCGGGGCGCGGTCCGGTCGGTATTGGCTGTTTGCTATGAATTACGGAGCTACAAACCAAGCACTAACAGGGCTTTTAGGGCTTTTGATTTGACTGCTGCAGCCCGCCGGTCGCCGGCGTCTCCCTGCGACAGTTCCGATTTCGCGTTGCTCGGTAAAATGCAGCGTTTACAGGGCCCCGCGTCGTTTGCTGCCGGCCTGTCCTGTGCCAACAGCGAGAAGTCTGCCCATGTTTTACCCCCAAGAATTTGACGTGATCGTCGTCGGCGGCGGCCATGCCGGTACCGAGGCCGCGCTGGCTGCGGCCCGCATGGGTTGCAAGACCTTGCTGCTGACCCATAACATCGAGACATTAGGCCAGATGAGCTGCAACCCGTCGATAGGCGGCATTGGCAAGGGCCATCTGGTCAAGGAGGTCGATGCGCTGGGCGGCGCCATGGCGCTGGCCACCGATGAGGGCGGCATCCAGTTCCGCATTCTCAACTCGAGCAAGGGCCCGGCCGTGCGCGCCACGCGGGCCCAGGCAGACCGTATTTTGTACAAGGCCGCTATTCGCCGCATGCTCGAAAACCAGCCCAATTTGTGGCTGTTCCAGCAGGCTGTTGATGACTTGCTGGTCGAGGGCGATAGGGTGGTTGGCGCCGTCACGCAGGTCGGCATCAAGTTCAAAAGCCGCACTGTGGTGCTGACCGCCGGCACCTTTCTGGACGGCAAGATCCATGTGGGCCTGAACAACTACGCAGCCGGGCGCGCGGGCGACCCGCCGGCGGTGTCGCTGAGCGCGCGCCTGAAAGAACTCAAGCTGCCGCAGGGCCGGCTGAAAACCGGCACGCCGCCGCGTCTGGACGGACGCAGCATCGACTTTTCCAAGTGTACTGAGCAGCCGGGCGACGGCATGCCGGGCGGTGAGGGCAGCAGCGTTCCGGTGTTCAGCTTCATGGGTGCGGGCATTGCCCACCCGCAGCAAGTGCCTTGCTGGATCACCCACACCAACGAGCGCACGCACGACATCATTCGTTCGGGCTTTGACCGCAGCCCCATGTTCACCGGCAAGATCGACGGCGTCGGCCCGCGTTACTGCCCGAGTGTCGAAGACAAGATCAACCGATTTGCCGACAAGACCAGCCACCAGATTTTTCTGGAACCCGAAGGCCTGACCACGCACGAGATCTACCCCAACGGCATCTCAACCAGCTTGCCCTTTGACATCCAGCACGCCTTGGTGCGCTCCATGGCCGGCATGGAAAACGCCCACATTCTGCGCCCGGGCTACGCCATCGAATACGACTATTTTGACCCGCGTTCGCTCAAAAGCAGCTTTGAAACCCGGGCCATTGGCGGCCTGTTCTTTGCCGGCCAGATCAACGGCACCACCGGCTATGAAGAGGCGGCGGCGCAGGGCCTGTTTGCCGGCATCAACGCAGCGCTGCAATGCCGCGGTCAGGAAGCCTGGCTGCCGCGGCGCGACCAGGCTTATCTGGGCGTGCTGGTGGACGACCTGATCACCAAGGGCGTGACAGAGCCCTACCGCATGTTCACCAGCCGTGCCGAGTACCGGCTGATGCTGCGCGAAGACAATGCCGACGCCCGCCTGACCGAAAAAGGCCGTGAGCTGGGCCTGGTGGACGACGCCCGCTGGGACGCCTTTAACCGCAAACGCGACGCTGTTTCACGTGAAACTGAACGCCTGCGCTCGCTCTGGGTCAACCCGAACAACCTGCCCGTGGCTGAGGCAGAGCGGGTGTTGGGCAAGGCGATCGAGCGCGAATACAACCTGCTGGACCTGCTTAGACGTCCGGACGTGGACTATGCCGGCCTCATGTCTTTGGACGGCGGGCGCTTTGTAAGCGCTGAGCTGGCCGCCCTTGGCGCCGGTGCCGCGGGCGCCAATCCGGCCGTTTCACGTGAAACCAATATGCCCGCGGACATGCTGGCCGCCGTGATCGAGCAGATCGAGATCGTGGCCAAGTACGCCGGCTACATTGATCTGCAAAAGACCGAGGTCGAGCGCGCCGCCCACTATGAAAACCTCAAGCTGCCAGCCGAGCTGGATTACTTGCAGGTTTCGGCGCTGAGTATTGAGGCGCGGCAAAAGCTGGCCAAACACCGCCCCGAAACCCTGGGCCTGGCCTCGCGCATCTCGGGCATCACGCCGGCCACCATTTCCCTGTTGCTGGTTCACCTGAAAAAAAACCTCTGGAAAGGCGCCGTGGCCCAGCCTATCGCCGCCCAGCCGGCCAAGGCTGACGCGTGAGCAAAGATGCCGAGGCGGTGCTGCGCGCCGGTCTGGCCGCGCTCCATTTGAGTCTTTCAGACGCCCAGGTTCAGGCCTTGCTCGACTACCAAACCCTGATCGGCAAGTGGAACAAGGTCTACAACCTGACGGCCGTGCGCGATCCGGCCGAGATGCTGACGCACCATTTGCTCGACAGTCTGGCGGCGGTCGCTCCGCTGCAAAAGCATTTGCAGGGCCGGGGCCTGAGCGCCGCCAGCGTGCTCGATGTCGGCGCCGGTGCCGGCCTGCCTGGCGTGGTGCTGGCCATTTGTTGCCCGACTATGGCGGTGACCTGTGTGGACACGGTGGGCAAAAAAGCCGCCTTTATCAAGCATGTGGCGCTGGCGCTAGGGCTGCCGAACCTGACCGGCTTGCACGCCCGGGTAGAAACCATCACCCAGCCCTTTGATGTGATCTGCTCGAGAGCCTTTGCCTCGCTGGCGGACTTCACCGGCTGGTCGCAGGCGGCGCTGGCCCCCGGCGGCGTGTGGATGGCGCTCAAGGGCAAGCACCCGACCGAAGAGCTGACCATGCTGTCGTCGAATGTCGCGATGTTTCACGTGGAACCGCTGGCAGTGCCCGGGCTGGCTGCAGAGCGCTGCATCATCTGGCTTCAAAAGGCCGGTTGACCGGGCGAGGCCGGAGCCTGTCGTAAACTCGACGGCTTCATAGAAGGATTTTCATGCTCGGCTCATTCGCCGGCGTCGCTGACTACGGCGCTTTTGTTATTGCCATCGTCGTTTTTCTGGCCATTCCCGGGCCCGGCAACCTGGCGCTGATCACCTCGACGGGCAAGGGCGGCATCGCCGGCGGCATGGGCGCGACCTTCGGCGTGATCGCCGGCGACCAGGTGCTGCTGTGGGCCGCTGTGGCCGGCGTGTCGGCCTTGATGGCCGCGTACCCGACGGCTTTTCACCTGGTGCAGTGGCTGGGCGCGGCCTACCTGGCCTGGCTGGGCGCCAAAATGCTGCTCGCCAAACCGGGTGACGCACCCGTGCTGAAAATGAAAACCGGCCACTATTTCCGCCAGACGCTGTTGATCACCTTGCTCAATCCCAAGGCCATTGTTTTTTACCTGGCGTTTTTCCCGCTTTTCATTGATCCGGCCCAGCACCAGGGCCTGCTCACTTTTGGCGTGATGGCTTTGACCATTGCGGCCCTGACATTTTTGTACGGCCTGGGCGCTGTGTTGCTGACGCACTTTCTGGCTGAGCGTGTGCGCGCCAACCCCCGCATGTCGGCGCTGCTTGAAAAAGGTGCCGGCATTTTCCTTATCGGCTTTGGCGTCAAGCTGGCCTTGTCGCGTTAAGCCCTTACGGCGGCGCATTCCCCCTTATCCAAAGAGCAAGCACCCATGGCCAAAATATTTTGTGTTGCCAACCAAAAGGGCGGGGTTGGCAAGACCACCACCACGGTCAATCTCGCGGCCGGTCTGGCGCAGCTCGGCCAGCGCGTGCTGATGATTGACCTGGACCCGCAGGGCAACGCCACCATGGGCTCGGGCGTGGACAAACGCCAGCTTGAACTCACGGTTTATGACGTGCTGCTGGAGTCGGCCTCTATCGCCGAAGCGCGCGTCAGCAGCCAGAAACTGATTGAAGCCGGTTGCGGCTACGACGTGCTGGGCGCCAACCGCGAACTGGCCGGCGCCGAGGTCGAGCTGGTCGAGGTCGAGCGCCGCGAAAAACGCCTGCGCCTGGCCATCGAGGCGGTGGCCGACCAATACGACTTTGTCCTCATCGATTGCCCGCCATCCTTGTCCATGCTCACGCTCAATGGCCTGTGCTGCGCGCACGGCGTCATCGTGCCCATGCAGTGCGAATACTTTGCGCTCGAAGGCCTGACCGACCTGGTCAACACCATCAAGCAGGTGCACGCCAACCTCAACAAAGAGCTGGCCATCATCGGGCTCTTGCGCGTCATGTTTGACCCGCGCATCACCTTGCAGTTGCAGGTCAGCGAGCAGCTCAAGCAACACTTTGGCGACAAGGTGTTCAACACCGTCATTCCGCGCAATGTGCGCCTGGCTGAAGCGCCTAGCTACGGCGTGCCGGGGGTGGTGTTTGACCCGGCCTCCAAGGGCGCCCAATCCTTTGTGACCTTTGCCGGCGAGATGATCGAGCGCATCCGGGGCATGTGAGGCAAGGCAGCTGAAGCCCATTGCTTTCAAGGCTTTGTTGCTACTCAATTAATAGCATTTAGTTTTTTCATGAACCCTTCTGCCGTATTGATTCTTCCGGGCTGGCAAAACAGCGGCCCCTTGCACTGGCAAAGCCGGTGGGAAGCGGCGCACGGTTTTCAGCGCGTCGAGCAGCATGACTGGCTGCGCCCTTTGCGCGGCGACTGGACGGCCAGACTCGAAGAGGTGTTGCTGGGCTTGGACGAGCCCGCCGTGCTGGTGGCGCACAGCCTGGGTTGTCTGTTGGTGGCGGCCTGGGCCGCGCATTCGCGCAACACGCATCTCGTGAAAGGGGCTTTGCTGGTGGCGCCCGGTGACGTCGAGCGCGAAGCCTTGCGCCCCGTACTGCCGAGCTGGTCGCCCGTGGCTTTGCAGCGCTTGCCCTTTGCCAGCGTGCTGGTCGGCAGCCGCAATGACCCATATTGCAGCGCTGTACGTGCGCGCCATTTCGCCGATGCCTGGGGCTCGCGCTGGGTAGACGCAGGCGAGCGCGGCCACCTCAACGCCGACAGCGCTTTGGGCGACTGGCCTGAGGGTCTGGCCCTGCTGCAAACACTGCGCACCCAACATCCGGCCGCAGCGCCGGCATCCATTTTTTAGCAAAGAAAGAAAAACAAGATGGTCACCAAAAAACCCAAAGGCTTGGGCCGCGGTTTGCAAGCCCTGCTGGGCCCCACAGTTGGCGAAACCAGCCAGGCCATAGAAAACAGCAACGCCGCCAGCCCGGGCCTGCCGGCCTCGCTGCGCTTGCTCGACATGGTGGCCGGCAAGTACCAACCGCGCACACGCATGGACGAGGGTGCGCTCTACGAGCTGGCCGAGTCGATCAAGGTGCAGGGCATCATGCAGCCGATTCTGGTGCGCCGACTGAGCAGCGGCGCCAATGACGGCAAGTACGAAATCATTGCCGGCGAGCGGCGTTTCCGTGCCGCCAAGCTGGCCGGCCTGGACAGCGTGCCGGTGCTGGTGCGCGATGTGCCTGACGAGGCCGCCGCGGCCATGGCCTTGATAGAAAACATTCAGCGCGAAGACCTTAACCCGCTCGAAGAAGCCCAGGGCTTGCAGCGTCTGGTCAAAGAATTCGGGCTCACGCACGAGCTGGCGGCGCAAGCTGTGGGCCGCTCGCGCAGCGCGGCCAGCAACTTGCTGCGTCTCTTGAACCTGGCCGACCCGGTGCAGACCATGCTGATGGCCGGCGACCTGGACATGGGCCATGCACGGGCCTTGCTGTCCTTGGACCGCGCCACCCAGATCACCGCGGCCAACCAGATTGCCGCCAAAAAAATGTCGGTGCGCGAGGCCGAAGGCCTGGTCAAAAAACTCAGCGCCGAGTTCTCGCTCAAGCCGCAAAAAGCGTCAAAGGAAAAGTCACGCGACACGCGCCGGGTCGAAGAAGAGCTGGCCGATTTGCTGATGGCCGAGGTCGAGGTGCGCGTGAAAAAGCAAGTCAAGCGCAACGGCCGGCGTGAAGACGTGGGTGAGCTGGCAATTCAGTTCGCCTCCATGGACGAGCTCAACGGCTTGATAGAGCGCCTGCGCGGCGGCAAGTAAGCGCCAGGCTGCGCCGGCGTTCGAAAGATCGCCGTGCGCCTGGCTTAGATCGTGAAGATCTTGCCCGGGTTCATGATGTTCTTCGGGTCCAGCGCGCGCTTGATGGTGCGCATCATCTCGACCGCGCCATCGCCGGTTTCGGTCACCAGAAAATCCATCTTGTGCAGGCCCACGCCGTGCTCGCCGGTGCAAGTGCCTTCCAGGCGCAGCGCGCGCGCCACCAACTTGTTGTTTAGCTCCTCGGCCACTTCACGCTCTTTGGGCTGCGTCGGGTCGATCAGGTAACCGAAGTGAAAGTTGCCGTCGCCCACGTGGCCGACTAAAAAGTAAGGAATGCCGCTGGCATCAGCCTCGGCCACCGAGTCAAGCAGGCAGTCGGCCAGGCGCGAGATCGGCACGCAGGTGTCGGTTGAAATGACGCGGCAGCCGGCGCGCGACTGCAGCGCCGCAAAGTAAGCGTTGTGCCGCGCCGTCCACAGCCGCGTGCGCTCTTCCGGCGTGCTGGCCCATTCAAAGGCATTGCCGCCGTGGCCGCTGGCCAGCTCCTGCACCAGCTCGGCCTGCTCCTTGACGCTGGAGGGGGAGCCGTGAAACTCCATCAGCAGCAAGGGCTCTTCGCGCAGGCTGAGTTTGGAATGAGTGTTGACCATGCGCACGCTGTTGGCGTCAATCAATTCGACGCGCGCAATAGGAACGCCCAGCTGAATGATTTCGATGGTGGTGCGCACCGCCGCCTCGATGCTCGGGAAAGAGCAGATGGCTGCCGAGATCGCTTCGGGCAGCGGGTAGAGCTTGACGGTCACTTCCGTGATCACGCCCAGCGTGCCTTCGCTGCCCACCATCAGGCGTGTCAGGTCGTAGCCGGCCGATGATTTTTTGGCGCGCGTGCCGGTGCGAATCACTTCGCCGCTGGCCGTCACCACTTCGAGTGCCAGCACGTTCTCGCGCATGGTGCCGTAGCGCACGGCATTGGTGCCGCTCGCGCGCGTGGCGCACATACCGCCCAGGGTGGCGTCGGCGCCCGGGTCAATCGGGAAAAACAGGCCTGTGCTTTTGACTTCTTCATTGAGCTGCTTGCGCGTGACGCCGGGCTGTACCGTCACTGTCAGGTCTTCAGCGTTGATGCTCAGCACGCGGTTCATGCGGCCCATGTCGATGCTGATGCCGCCTTGTACCGCGAGCAAATGCCCTTCGAGCGAGGTGCCCACGCCAAACGGAATCACCGGCACGCTGTACTGGCTGGCCAGCTTGACGACCTCGGCCACTTCAGCGGTGTTTTCGGCAAACACCACGGCGGCCGGGGGCGGCAGGGCAAAAGACGATTCGTCCCGGCCATGCTGCTCGCGCACCACCAGCGCCGTCGAGCAGCGCGCGGCAAAACGGGCCTTGAGCGCGTCAATCAGCGCCGCAGGGGTTTCGCGTTGTTGAATCTCAGGCAGCAAATGGGCGGGCAGGGGTGCGTTCATGGGGGTCTCCAGCGTGGACGATCAGTTTAAACCTTGGCCGGAAGCCTCGCAGCCCGCCGGGCCTAAACTAGCGGGTAGGGGCAACGACCAGCGCCCCGGTCTTTTTTCTTACCTGGAGCCTTATGTCTAAGCGACTCACCCAGATTGCCACCCGCACCGGCGACAACGGCACCACCGGCCTGGGCGACAACACGCGCGTCTCCAAGGACAGCTTGCGCGTGCACGCCATGGGCGACGTCGATGAGCTCAACTCCAACATCGGCGTTCTGCTGTGCGAAGACATGGCCGGCGAGGTGCGCGCTTTGCTGGTGGATGTGCAACACCAGTTGTTCAACTTGGGCGGTGAGCTGTCGATTCCCGGCTTTGAGCTGCTCAAGCCCGAGGCGGTCGAGCAGCTTGATGCGGCATTGAAAACATACAACGACAGCTTGCCCAGCCTGCAGGAGTTTATTTTGCCGGCTGGCACGCGGGCGGCAGCGCTGGCCCATGTCTGCCGCACCGTAGCCCGCCGCGCCGAGCGCGCCGTGGTGGCGCTGGAGGGCAGCGAAGCACTCAAGGAAACACCGCGCCAGTACCTCAACCGCTTGAGTGATTTACTCTTCGTGCTCTCACGCGTGCTCAACCGCATGAACGGCGGTGATGATGTTTACTGGAAAAGCACACGTCTGGCCCGCCAGGATCAAGACAGCCCTTAGGCCATCCGAGCTTTAGCGCGGCGCCAATACCGCCACGGTCAGGCGCGAGACGCAGGTCAGTTCGCCTGCGTCGTTGTGCATCTCGATGTGCCAGACCTGCGTGCTGCGACCGATGTGCACCGGCCGTGCGATCCCGGTGACCCAGCCGCTGCGTGCGCTCTTGAGGTGGTTGGCATTGATGTCCAGGCCCACCACCGTATGGCCTTGGGCTGCCGCATGTCCGGCGCCGATCGAGCCCAGCGTTTCGGCCAGCACCACTGAAACGCCGCCGTGCAGCAAGCCGTAAGGCTGGCGGGTACGCGCGTCCACCGGGACGCGGCCGCGAATGAAGTCATCGCCCACCTCTAAAAACTCCATGCCCAGGTGCGACTCGGCGCAGCCTGCACACAGCGCGGTGATGGATTCGACAGAGATGGGTTTTGTCCAGATACGCATATTGCTTTCGGCTTGGGCCACTATAAACCGCCTAGCAGGTCGAGATAAGCGCGCCGGGTCTCTGGTGACACCGAGGCCAATACCTGCGCATAAGGCGTTTGGTGTCGCACCAGCACGCGGGCCGAAGCCACCGACTTGGATTTGCAAAACCAGTGGCAGCTGTGCTGCAACAACAGCATCTCAGCGCTCAGCGTGAAGGCGCGCGCTTTGCGATGGCCATCTTCTTCAGCAGGGGCCGGGTGCGCCGCACGGGCCAGGCCGGCGGCATGAATCTTCAGGGCAACACGCAGGTCAAAACTGCTGCCGGAAATCAAAGAGGCCGCTTCGCTCAGCGGCCAGGGCAGTCGGTTCATGCGGGCCTGTGCCTCATTGACTTTGGCAAAACCCTCGGCCAACTGCCGGGCTTGGGCGCACAGCTTGTCTTCGGTGCCGCTCAGCAGTTGCCAGATCGATTCGCGCCGGGCGGCGTCTGCTTCACCCAGGGCGCGTGCATAGCCTTCGGTCAAGGTTTGCATGAGTTTTTCGATCTGGTGATCGGCCAGATGCTCACCGAGCAAGCGGATGCGGCGGCGCTCGCTGCGCGACTTCAGCTGGTAAGCAGCAAAGGCCAACAGCAAGGAAGCAAGTAAAGTTTCCATGCCGTGTGCGCCAGCGTCAATGCCCCAGGATTTTCGACAGGAAGTCTTGTGCGCGATCGGTCTGCGGATTGTTGAAGAATTCGTCGGGCTTGTTCTGCTCAACGATCTGGCCCTGGTCCATAAAGATCACGCGATCAGCCACGGCCTTGGCAAAGCCCATCTCGTGCGTCACGCAGATCATGGTGATGCCGGCGTCCGCCATCTCGACCATCACGTCCAGCACTTCCTTGATCATCTCGGGGTCCAGCGCCGAAGTGGGCTCGTCAAACAGCATGATCTTGGGCTTGAGGCACAGCGCGCGGGCAATCGCTACGCGTTGCTGCTGCCCGCCCGAGAGTTGCAGCGGGTACTTAAGGGCCTGTTCGGCGATCTTCACGCGTTCGAGTTGCTGCATGGCTTTTTCTTCAGCTTCCTTTTTAGGAATCTTGCCGACCCACATGGGCGAGAGCGTCAGGTTTTCCAGCACGGTCAGGTGCGGGAACAAATTGAACTGCTGGAACACCATGCCCACTTGCTTGCGGATCGCGTCAATCGCTTTGACGTCGTCGGCCAGCTCAACGCCGTCAACGACCAGCCGGCCCTGCTGGTGCTCTTCCAGCCGGTTGATGCAGCGGATCAGCGTGGACTTGCCCGAGCCGGACGGGCCGCAAATGACGATGCGCTCGCCCTTGGCGACGTCCAGGTCAATGTCACGCAGCACATGGAAATTATTGCCGTACCACTTGTTGACTTTGTCGAAGGTGATGATGGATTCAGACATGGGTGTTTCCTGAGAGAAAAAGAGAAGGCCGGGCCTGGGGCTCAGCGCTGCTTGCCTTTATTGACCTGCTTTTCAACCCAGAGGCTGTAGCGGGACATGGAAAAGCAGAAGATGAAATAGATCAGGGCGATGAACAGATAGCCTTCGATCTTGAAAGGACGCCAGTCGGCGTCAGAGTTGAGCGCCAGGCCCAGCGCGCCGGTCAGCTCGTACAAGCTGACGATGGTGACCAGCGAGGTGTCTTTGAAGATCGCGATGAAGTTGTTCATGATGCCGGGCACCACCATCGCCAGCGCCTGCGGCAGCACGATCTTGCGCTGCGTCTGCCAATACGACAGGCCTAGCGTCGCGGCTGCCTCGATCTGGCCTTTAGGTATCGCTTGCAGGCCGCCCCGTATGACTTCGGCCATGTAGGCGGCAGCAAACAGCGTGATGCCGGCCAGCACACGGATCAGCACGTCAATGCTGGTGCCCTGCGGCATGAACAGCGGAAACATGAACGAGGCCATGAACAGCACCGAGATCAGCGGCACGCCGCGCACCAGTTCGACATAAATTGTGCAGGCGCTGCGGATCGCCGGCAAGTCCGAGCGCCGGCCCAGCGCGACCACCAGCGCAATCGGGAAAGCCATGGCAATCGACAGCGTTGCCAGCAGCAACGTTAGCGGCAGTCCACCCCAGCGGTCGGTCTCGACTTTGCTCAGGCCCAGCACGTTGCCGTACATCAGCGTGAAGAAAAGCGCCAGCACGCCGGCCCATAGCAGCACCAGCCAGGGCTTCCAGCAAAAACGCACGCAGCTGGCCACCAGCAGGCTGAGCATCAGCAAGGTGGCAACCAGCGGGCGCCACTGTTCGTCAAATGGATAGCGGCCCAAAATAATCAGCCGGTATTTTTCAGCGACCACGCCCCAGCAGGCGCCGACGCCGTCGGCACGGCAGGCTTCAAAGTTGGGGCGCCACACGGCGCTGAAAACCGCCCATTGCAAAAATTGCGGCAGCAGCCACAGCAGCAGGCCGCCTATCAGCAAGGTGGCCAGCGAGGTGCGCAGGTCACCGAAAAGGTTGGCGCGCAGCCAACCCAGCAGGCCGTCCTGGCGCGTGGGTGCGGGCCTGGACGGCAGGGATTGAAAAATCTTGGCAGTCATGAGGTGTTCCGTGTGGAGATCAGCGTTCCTTGATGGCCGCGCGGGTGTTGTACCAGTTCATCAGCAGCGAGGTCAGCAGTGAAGTGCTCAGGTAAATCGCCATGACGATGGTGATGCACTCAACGGCGCGGCCGGTCTGGTTGATGGCGGTGTTGGCAATCGAGACCACATCGGGGTAACCGATGGCCACGGCCAGTGAGGAGTTTTTTGTCAGGTTCAGGTACTGGTTGGTCAGCGGCGGAATGATCACGCGCAAGGCCTGCGGCAGCATCACCAGACGCATTTCCTGGCCGCGCGACAGACCCAGCGCGGCTGCGGCCTCGCTTTGCCCTTGTGCCACCGACTGAATGCCGGCACGCACCACCTCGGCCACAAAGGCAGCGGTGTACACGGTCAGGCCCAAAAGCACAGCCACAAACTCTGGCGTGAGTGAACCACCGTTTTCAATGGCGAACTCACCGCGCTTAGGCAGGTCATAGTCAGACGGTGCACCGCCGGCCAACCAGCCGGCAAACGCACCCAGCACAAGCAAAGCCAAGGGCAGCAACACCATGCTGCGCAACTGGCCGCTGGCCTCAAATTGAGCGAAGGCCCAGCGCCGGTAAACCCAGGCACCGACCGCACCCGCCAGCAGACCGATCAGGGCCCAGCCATGGCCGGCGGCCCAAATAGGAATGGGGAAATTAATACCGCCCTTGCTCAGGTAGACAGAGCCGGCTTGCCAGGCTTCGGCAGCATCGGGCAGCAATTCAGTGAACAGCAGGTACCACATCAGCAATTGCAGCAAGATGGGTATGTTGCGGAAAACCTCGACATAAGCCGAGCACAAACCGCGCACCAGCGCATTGCGCGAAAACCGGCCCACCCCCACCAGTGTGCCCAGCAGCGTGGTGAAGATGATGCCCAGCAGCGCCACGCGCAGCGTGTTGGTCAGGCCCACCAGGAAGGCGCGCCAGTATTTTTCGCTGGAGTCAAAAGCAAACAGGCTTTCGCCGATGTCAAAGCCGGCGGTTTGCAGCAGGAAGTCAAAGCCGCTCTGGATGCCGCGCGCGCGCATATTGATCAGCGTGTTGTGCGCCAGGTACCACAGGGCCAGCGCAATCAGGCCCAGGGCCAGGGCCTGGTAGACCAGGCCGCGAAAGGCCTGGCTGCGCCAGGACCATTGTTTTTTAGGGGGGGTAGAAGGTGTCATGGAAAGGCTCTCAGAGGGCGCTTGGCCGGTGCGGCAGACACAAACAAACGAGTCAAATCAAAGCAATCACAAAAAGAGGAAGGCCCTTGGAGAAAACCGCCTGCAAGGCAAAGCCCGGCAGACGGTTTTATTCAGCGCTCAGGCCGAAGCCTGGTTTAGCGGATCGGGTAGGCGTACATCAGGCCGCCCTTGTTCCACAGGTTGTTAACGCCGCGTGGCAGACCCAGGGCAGACTTGGGACCGACGTTGGTTTCAAACGACTCGCCGTAGTTGCCGGTGGCCTTGATGGCGCGGGCCATCCACTCTTTGTCCAGGCCCAGCAGCTTGCCGGTGTCTTCGGTGGTGCCCAGCATACGCTGGACAACCGGGTCGGTGGTGCTGGTCTTGAGCTGGTCGACATTGGCTTTGGTCACGCCGTATTCTTCAGCTTCGAGCAGACCGTAGATGACCCACTTGACGATGGCGAACCACTCGTCATCACCACGGCGGACCATAGGGCCCAGTGGCTCTTTGGAGATCAGTTCCGGCAGGATCACGTGATCGGCAGGGGCTTTGGCTTCTTTGTTGCGAACAGAAGCCAGGCCCGATGCGTCCGTGGTGTAGGCGACGCAACGGCCGGAGAAGTAAGCGCCGGTGGCGGCTTCAACTTTTTCAAACACCACAGGCTTGATGTTGAGCTTGTTGGCGCGCGAGAAGTCGGTCAGGTTTTTCTCGGTGGTGGTGCCGGACTGCACGCACACGGTTTGACCTTTGAGCTGCTTGGCGCTCTTGATCTTGCTCTTGACGGGGACCATGAAGCCCTGGCCGTCGTAGTAAGTGACCGCGGTCTGGTGCAGGCCGAGCGAAGCGTCGCGGGTCAAGGTGAATGTGGTGTTGCGTGCCAGCATGTCGACCTCGCCGGACTGCAGGGCCGTAAAGCGTTGCTGCGCGTTCAGGGGAACGTACTTGACCTTGCTCGCGTCGCTCAGAACGGCGGCGGCAACGGCTTTGCACATGTCAACGTCGAGGCCGGACCAGTTGCCGCTGGAGTCAGCAGCAGAAAAGCCAGCCAGGCCGGTGTTGACACCGCAGACCACTTGGCCGCGGGCCTTGACGGCGTCTAAAGTTTTGCCAGCGTGGGCAGGAAGTGCGGCGGCCAAGGCGAAGCCGGCGGC
>CANNNH010000025.1 GCA_947505915.1 Comamonadaceae bacterium | reverse complement strand
GGGTCGTCGTGTTTGAGACGCTCGAGTTTGTAGTTCGGCGTTTCCAGGGTTTTGTTGGGCACCAGCAGCACGTTGATGCGCTGCTTCATTTCGATTTTGGCAATTTCCGAACGCTTTTCGTTCAGCAGGAAAGAGGCAACATCGACGGGCACCTGGCACAGCACAGAGGCGGTGCTGTCCTTCATCGACTCTTCCTGGATGATGCGCAAAATTTGAAGTGCCGAGCTTTCGGTATCGCGGATGTGGCCGGAACCACCGCAACGCGGGCAGGGGATCGAGGCACCCTCGGAGAGGGCCGGGCGCAGGCGCTGGCGGCTCATTTCCATCAGGCCGAATTTGCTGATGGTGCCGAACTGCACGCGGGCGCGGTCTTGGCGCAGCGCGTCGCGAAGGCGGTTTTCGACGTCGCGGCGGTTGCGGCTTTCTTCCATGTCAATGAAGTCGATGACGATCAGACCGCCCAGGTCGCGCAAGCGCATCTGGCGGGCCACTTCGTCAGCCGCTTCAAGGTTGGTGCGGGTGGCGGTTTCTTCGATATCGCCGCCCTTGATGGCGCGGGCCGAGTTGACGTCCACAGAGACCAAAGCCTCGGTGTGGTCGATCACGATGGCGCCACCCGAAGGCAGTTGCACGGTGCGGGCGTAGGCCGACTCGATCTGGTGCTCGATCTGGAAGCGGCTGAACAGCGGCGCGTCGTCACGGTAGCGTTTGACGCGGTGCTCATGCTCGGGCATGACGTGCGCCATGAACTGCTTGGCTTGTTCGTAGACGTCGTCGGTGTCAAACAGGATGTCGCCGATGTCGCTGTTGAAGTAGTCGCGGATGGCGCGGATGACCAGACTCGATTCCTGGTAAATCAGGAAAGCGCCTTTGCCGTTTTTGCCGGCGCCTTCGATGGCAGTCCAAAGCTTGATCAGGTAGTTCAAGTCCCACTGCAGTTCGGGAGCGCTGCGGCCGATGCCGGCGGTGCGCGCGATGATGCTGGAGCCGGACGGGTATTCCAGCTGGTCCATGGCTTCTTTGAGTTCAGCCCGGTCATCGCCCTCGATGCGCCGGCTGACGCCGCCGCCGCGCGGGTTGTTGGGCATGAGCACCACATAACGCCCGGCCAGGCTGACGAAGGTGGTCAGGGCCGCGCCCTTGTTGCCACGCTCTTCTTTTTCGACCTGGACCATCATCTCCTGGCCCTCGCGGATCACGTCGTTGATGCGGGCCTGGTTGACCGGCACGCCGGCGGCGAAGTAGTTGCGCGATATTTCTTTGAAAGGCAGAAAACCGTGGCGGTCTTCGCCGTAATCGACAAAGCAGGCTTCCAGCGAAGGCTCGACGCGCGTGACGACGGCCTTGTAGATGTTGCCTTTGCGCTGTTCGCGCCCTTCAATTTCGATCTCGTAGTCGAGGAGTTTTTGTCCGTCAACAATGGCCAGCCGGCGTTCTTCAGCCTGGGTGGCGTTAATTAGCATCCGTTTCATCGGAAATCCTTATCGTTCTTGTGCGTCGAGCCTAGGCTCGCGCACCCAACAGCCCCAATTGGGCTAACGATGCCGAAAGCAGACGCGATGCGAACGAGGGGGAATTGCCGAAAGAGCCTTGCACGTGCTCGGACTGAATGCTCAATAAAGAGCGGTCAGGCGAGGCGTTGGGGCGTAGGCGCGTGGATGGGATGAGTCGCAGCCAGGCGGGTATTTGCTATTTCGAAAATAGCAAGGCGTGTCCATGTGACAAGGGTTGCGGGAATGGCTGTGCACGTCAGCGGGGCCCAGAGGCGCCGCAGGCACAAGAAAACCAGTCCAACCAGAGTTGTCACTAAGAGGCTACCCGTCATAAGGATTGATCTCATCAAGATCCGTACACAGCCCGTGGGGCTGTGTACTTTGTATTCCGTCGTTGTGTTCGCAAAACGTCGACTTTCGCACTGTGACTACCTATTGCGGGGTGCCTGGCACCCTGGCTTTGCAGGCAAAACAGTCATTGGCATCGACCTTCCAGCGCGGCACTGCGGCATGCAAAGACTTGTGGTGGACTAAACTGCCAGACAAATCAACTACTTACAGCGCAACGCTAGTGAAACACATTATAGGGTCAGGAACAGCCAGGGCCAAACAACAGGCCAAAGCGCCTTCGCCGAGGCCTTTTGTTGCGACCCGCCCGCCGTCCCGGCCAGCACCAGAGCCCCTGCCCGAGCTGGCGCCAGCGCTTTTGCCGGCGTCCGCTGCCCAGGCCAGTCTGGTGACGGTCACAGAGGACTACAGCGGCCAGCGGTTAGACAACTTTTTGATCCGCCAGCTCAAGGGCGTGCCCAAAACCCATGTGTACCGCATCATCCGCAGCGGTGAGGTGCGCATCAACAAAGGCAGGGCGCAGGCCGACACCCGGCTGGAGGCGGGCGATGTGGTGCGTCTGCCGCCTGTGCGCACGTCGGAGCGCGCCGATCAAAAAGCCCAGGCGATGGCCGTGGAGATTGCCCGTCATGGCGCTGCGTCCAGCGTCGGTGGCCTGGCGCCTTCACGGGAGTTCCCGGTTCTTTTTGAGGACGAGCATGTGCTGGCCATCGACAAGCCGGCCGGTGTGGCGGTGCATGGTGGCAGCGGCGTGGCCTTTGGTGTGATCGAGCAGATGCGCATGGCCAGACCCGGCCACGATTTTCTGGAGCTGGTGCACCGGCTGGACCGCGAAACCAGCGGCGTGCTCTTGATTGCCAAAAAACGCATGGCCTTGAAAATTTTGCAAGAGCAGTTTCGCGAGCGCGAAACCGACAAGGTCTACCTGGCGCTGGTGGCCGGCCAATGGCCGCCTAAATTGAAGGTGCTGGACAAGCCGCTGCAAAAATACCTGTTGCCTGACGGCGAGCGGCGCGTGCGGGTGGTGGCCAAGGAGCACCCGGATGCCATGCGCGCAGTCACGCTGGTCAAAGTGCGCGGGTCGCTGCCGGCGTCGGCAGAGCAGCCGCTGGGCGACTTCAGCCTGCTGGAAGTCACCATCAAGACCGGCCGTACGCACCAGATTCGGGTGCATCTGGCCACCGAAGGCCACCCGATTGCGGGTGACGACAAATACGGTGACTTTGAGCTCAATAAAAACCTGCAAAAGCAGCCCGCAGGGCACGCGCTCAAGCGCATGTTTTTGCACGCCTGGCGCTTAAAATTCACACACCCATCCAACGGCAAGCGCATCACGCTGCTGGCCGAACTTCCTGCTGAACTTGACACACTGGTGGCCCATGTCCCGACCCCTGAATTTTGACCTGATCGCCTTTGATTGGGATGGCACGCTGTTTGATTCAACACAGATCATCGTGCGCAGTATTCAGTTGGCGGTGGCCGACGTGGGCGGCACTGTGCCCAGCAACGAGGCTGCGTCTTATGTGATCGGCCTGGGCCTGATGGAGGCGCTGGCCCATGCAGCACCCGATGTGCCCCAAGCGCGCTATCCGGAGCTGGGCCAGCGTTACCGCCACCATTACGCTTTGCACCAAAATGACATTACTTTGTTTGAGGGTGTGTTGCCGCTCTTGCTTGATTTGAAAGAGCGCGGACATTTTCTGACAGTGGCCACCGGCAAGTCGCGCCGCGGGCTGGACGAGGCCTTGCAGGCCGTCGAGCTCAAGGGCTGCTTTGACAGCTCACGCACTGCCGACGAAACAGCGGGCAAGCCGCATCCGCGCATGCTCCATGAGTTGATGTCGGAGTTTGGCGTGAAGCCCGAGCGCACCCTGATGATTGGCGACACCACACATGATTTGCAAATGGCGCTCAATGCCGGTTGTGCCAGCGTGGGCGTGAGCTACGGCGCGCATGAGCCGTCTGCCTTTGAGCCGCTCAAGCCGCGTGTGGTGGCGCATTCGGTGCTGGAACTCCAACGCTGGTTGCTCGACCATGCCTGAATCCACCACGCCCCAGCCTTTGTGCAACTCGGCCGACCTGGTGGAGGGCGGCTTGGCGGTTCCCTTTGATGTGGTTTACGCCGGCCAGACCTGCCGCGCTTTTGCCATTCGTTTTGAGGGCCAGCCCCAGGCTTATTTGAACCGCTGCACCCATGTGGCGATGGAGCTGGACTGGCAGCCCAACCAGGTTTTTGACGACCGCGGGCAGTGGCTGCTGTGCGCCAGCCATGGCGCCGCTTACCACCCCGAAACCGGCGAATGCGCGGGCGGCCCGTGCCGCGGCGGCCTGGTCAAGATTGAAGTTTCCGAACACGCCGCTGTGGTCTCTTGGCACCCGGCTTACAACCTTGCGCCAATTGCGTTTTAAGATGGCGCCCCCAACTGGACACATATGAACGACAACAACAACCCCGAGCGCATCGAACCCGTCCAATCCCCTGGCCCTGACGCGCCCGTGACCCCGCCCCTGGCCGCTGGCTGGGAGCGTGCCACCTTGGAAAAGCTGGCTTTTGCCTCACTCGAGGAGCAAAAATCGTCGCGCCGCTGGAAAACTTTTGTGCGCCTGGCCTGGCTTGGATTTTTCATCGCCCTGGTGTGGTTGGCCATGCACCGGGGCTCAGCCCCGAACAGTGTGACTTCCCCCCACACGGCGGTGGTAGAGATTCGCGGCGAAATTTCTGAAGGCAGTGACGCCAGCGCTGAGTTCGTCAACTCAGCTTTGCGCGCCGCCTTTGAGGACGAAGGCGCCCGCGCCGTGGTCTTGCTGATCAACTCGCCCGGTGGCAGCCCGGTGCAGGCCGGCATGATGAACGACGAAATCCTGCGCCTCAAAGCCAAGCACAAGAAGCCGGTGTATGCCGTGGTCGAAGAAACCTGCGCATCGGCTGCTTATTACATCGCCGTGGCTGCCGACCAGATTTACGTTGACAAGGCCAGCATCGTGGGCAGCATCGGTGTGCTGATGGACGGCTTTGGTTTCACCGGCCTGATGGACAAGCTCGGCGTTGAGCGTCGCTTGCTGACCGCCGGCGACAACAAGGGTTTTCTCGACCCCTTTAGCAACCAGAGTGAGCGCCAGCGCGCTTATGCGCAGACCATGCTCAACCAGATTCACCAGCAGTTCATCACTGTGGTGAAAAACGGCCGGGGTGAGCGGCTCAAGGAAACGCCCGAGATGTTCAGCGGCTTGTTCTGGAGCGGTCAGCAAGCGGTTTCGCTGGGGCTGGCCGACCAGTTCGGTTCGCTCGAATTCGTCGCCCGTGAGGTCGTCAAAGCCGAAGACATCATTGACTACACGCGCCGCGAAAACGTGGCCGAGCGCTTGGCCAAGCGCTTTGGTGCCGCGCTGGGCGAGGGCGCCATGAAGGCAGCTCTGCGCAGCGCGCCTGCTTTCCGCTGATTCAAGCAGCGGGCCTCAGCGCCCGATGCAAAACACCGTGGGCAGGCCCAGCGGTGGCGCCGGTTTCTCATCCCGCCGGCTTTTCCAGGCGCTGACCAGCGCGCTGCGTGACCAGGCTGTCTCCAGCGTCAAGCCGCAGCTCAGGGCCAGCCGCGTGTTGCCATTCATGGTTTGCAGCAAGGCGCCCAGCAAGGCTGTGTTGCGGTAGGGTGTTTCAATGAAAATTTGCGTTTGCCCTGTTTTCAGGGCCAGCGATTCGAGCTCGCGGATGCGCTGTGTGCGTTCACCCGCGTCTTGCGGCAAGTAGCCGACAAAGGCAAAGTTTTGCCCGTTTAGACCGCTGGACGCCAGCGCCAGCATCAGTGACATCGGCCCTGTGAGCGGAACCACCTGTACGCCCAGGTCATGCGCAGCGCGCACCACCGACGAGCCCGGGTCGGCAATGGCCGGCATGCCGGCTTCACTCACCAGCCCCATGTCCTGGCCTTGCAAGGCGGGCTGCAACAGCGGACGGGCGTCAAACTGGCCGCCGTGATCGCCTTTTTTATGCACCTCGCGTGGCAGCTCCTGAATTTGCAGCGTCTGAATGGTCTGGGCCAGCGGGTGCAGCTCGTTCACGCGCTTGAGGTAAGCGCGCGTGCTGCGGGCGTTTTCGCAGACCCAAAAGCCCAGCCGGGCGGCGACTTCGAGCGTGCCTTGCGGCATGACTTGCTGCAAAGGCGCGGCAGTGTCGCAGCCGAAGTCCAGTGGCGCGGGCACCAGGTACAGTTTTCCGTAAGAGCTCATGCGGCGGCTTTCGCGCCCAGCAGGCGGATGCCCGCGGCTTCAATCAGGCGGCAGGTGCGAATCAGCGGCAAGCCCACCAGCGCGGTCGGGTCGTCGCTGTCAATGCTTTCGAGCAGGGCGATGCCCAGGCCTTCGCTTTTGGCGCTGCCGGCGCAGTCGTAGGGTTGCTCTGCCCGCAGGTAGTTTTCAATGGCGTCGTCGCTGAGTTGGCGAAAGCGCACTTTGACGGCGGCCAGGGATGCTTGCTCAAAGCCGCTGGCCCGGCAGACCACAGCCACCGCGGTTTGAAAGATCACTGTGCGCCCGCGCATCTGGCGCAGCTGGGCCACGGCGCGTTCGTGCGTGCCGGGTTTGCCCAGAGGCAGGCCGTCCAGGTCGGCCACCTGGTCGGAGCCGATCACCACGGCGTCTGGAAAGGCGGCGGCCACCGCATGCGCCTTGGCCAGCGCTAGTCGCTGCGCCAGTGCGGCTGGCGCTTCGCCGGGCTGCGGTGTCTCGTCTACGTCGGGTGCGGCCACGCTAAATGGAATGCGCAGCCGTTGCAGCAGCTCCTGGCGGTAGCGCGAGGTCGAACCTAAAACAAGTGCACGTTGCGCTGGCAAGCCGGTCTCGGCGGGGGCTGGGATAGAGGGCGTCATGCCCCGATTCTCTTACACTGCCCCGCATGTCCAGAAATTTCCAGCCCCAACGGCTGAACCTCCAAGCTTTGGCCCAAGACGGCCAGCCGTGGTCTGAAGTCATCCCCCTCATAGACTTGCAACGCCTGGCCGAGGAAGCCCAGGACCCTGCCCCGGATGCCGCTGTTGCATGGCAGGTGCGCGCCGAGTTGCGCCCGCAGGCCGGCGCCGAAGACCAGGTCTGGCTGCACTTGTCTGCCCATACGGCTGTGCCCCTGACTTGCCAGCGCTGCATGGCGGCGGTGAGCACAGCGCTTGAAGTTGAGCAGTGGTATCGCTTTGTGGAGTCAGAAGAAGTGGCCATGGCTGAGGACGATGCGTCCGAAGAAGACCTGCTGGTGATGCTGCCGCAGTTTGACTTGCTGGCCCTGCTGGAAGATGAGTTGCTGATGGCGCTGCCGCTGGTGCCCATGCACGAGAGCTGCCCGGTGACGCCGGTTTTCAGCGCGGGTGACCCGGCGGTCGAGGCCGAGCAGGCCAAGCCGAACCCGTTTGCGGTGCTCAGCAGGCTCAAGAAAAACTGAGGCTCGAAGCCGGGCGCTGCCCCCTGGGCTGTCCAAACAGCCCCGAAGGCGCTATAATCGTGGGCTTCGCGTACTCTTGCAATGCCAGACCGGCCATGACTTCCAAGTCCATGGTTTTTAAAGTCAGGCCCGCTGTAGTGCGTAATTACCAACCCTACACCCCCTCAGGAGCGGATCATGGCCGTCCAACAGAACAAAAAATCACCTTCCAAACGCGGTATGCACCGCTCGCACAATGCCCTGAACGTTCCTGGCATTGCTGTTGAGTCCACGACTGGCGAGACCCACTTGCGCCACCACATCAGCCCTACCGGCTTTTACCGTGGTCGTAAGGTGCTTAAAACCAAGTCCGAAGCGTAATTCACGCATAGACAAACGAGCCCGCACTCATACTGCGGGCTTTTGTTTTGTTGCTTAAGCTCTTTTTGACAGTCTCTGTCACCCCATGATCAGGATTGCCGTTGACGCCATGGGCGGGGACTTCGGCCCCTCGGTGACCGTGCCGGCCAGCCTGGCATTTTTGAGCACGCATGCCGAGGCCGGCATCCTTTTGACAGGTCTGCCCGCCAGCCTGTCCGCACATCCCCGTTTTGCCCAGTTGCAGTCGCATCCGCGTTGCCAGATTGTTCCGGCCTCGGAAGTGGTGACCATGGATGACCCGCTCGAGGTCGCCCTTCGGCGTAAAAAAGACTCCTCCATGCGGGTGTCTGTTCAGCAGGTCAAGGACGGTGCGGCCGACGTCGCTGTGTCAGCCGGTAACACCGGCGCCCTGATGGCTATTTCGCGTTATGTGCTTAAAACCGTCGATGGCATTGACCGCCCGGCCATCGCCACCCAGCTGCCCAACGCCAAAGGCGGCGCCACTACCGTATTGGACCTGGGCGCCAACGTCGACTGCAGTGAGCACCATTTGCTGCAGTTCGCCGTCATGGGCTCTGCCCTGGTGGCCGCCATTTCCAATGTGCCCGCGCCCAGCGTCGGACTGCTGAACATTGGTGAGGAAGTCATTAAAGGAAGCGAAGTCATTAAAAAAGCAGGTGAATTGCTGCGATCTGCGTCTAAAAGTGGTGATTTAAACTTTTTTGGCAATGTCGAGGGTAATGATATTTTCAAGGGGACCACGGACATCGTGGTTTGCGACGGCTTTGTGGGCAATGTGGCGCTAAAGGCCAGCGAGGGCCTGGCAGCCATGATAGGCGGCTTCATGAAGGCTGAGTTTTCTCGCAATATCTTCACGAAAATTGCTGCTTTTATGTCTTATCCGGTGCTATCTGCGTTTAAAAAGCGTGTTGACCACCGTCGCTACAACGGCGCTCCGCTGTTGGGCTTGCGTGGCCTGGTATTTAAAAGTCACGGTTCGGCAGATGCTTTTGCCTTTGAGCGCGCGCTCAATCGCGCTTATGATGCAGCCGCTAACAACCTGCTGGGCAAAGTGAAGGAACGCATTGCCCACGCGGCACCGCTGCTGGCCCATGTGGCTGCTGTTTCCCTGAGCGAAGCCGCTTCGGTGGCAGATTCAGAGGAGTTTTCTACTTTGCCGCAGGCCCCTGTCCATTGACGATCTTTCGTCCCTCATGTGAGACCTGAATGAGTCGTTTTTCCCGCATCACTGGCACGGGCAGCTACCTGCCACCGCGCCGTCTGAGCAATGCCGAACTGGTCGCCGAACTGGCTGCCAAAGGTGTTGAAACGACTGACGACTGGATCGTTGAGCGCACCGGTATCCGGGCGCGGCATTTTGCGGATGCCGATGTTGACGTCAGTGACCTGGCGCTGCACGCCTGCCGCAAAGCCATCGAGGCGGCCGGCTGCCAGGCCGCCGACATCGACCTGATCATTGTGGCGACGTCCACGCCGGACATGGTGTTTCCGTCATCGGCCTGCATTTTGCAAAACAAGCTGGGTGTGGCCGGTTGCCCGGCTTTTGACGTGCAGGCGGTTTGCAGCGGCTTTGTTTACGCCCTGACTTTGGCTGATTCCCTGATCAAGACGGGCAGCGCCAAACGGGCCTTGGTGGTGGGTGCCGAAGTTTTCTCGCGCATTCTGGACTTTTCAGACCGCACCACCTGCGTCTTGTTTGGCGACGGTGCCGGCGCTGTGGTGCTCGAAGCCTCGGATGTGCCCGGTATTTGGGCCACAGACCTTCACGCCGATGGCAAACATGTCGATATTTTGTGCGTTCCCGGGCATGTCTCGGGCGGCAAGGTGTCGGGCAGCCCGCTGCTGACCATGGACGGTCAAGCTGTTTTCAAGTTGGCCGTTGGCGTACTCGAAGACGCCGCCCGTGCGGTGCTGGCCAAGGCTGGCAAAACCGAGGCCGACATCGACTGGCTGATTCCGCACCAGGCCAATATCCGCATCATGCAAAGCACCGCCAAAAAGCTCAAGCTGTCCATGGACAAAGTGGTGGTGACGGTGGACCAGCATGGCAACACCTCGGCCGCGTCGATTCCTCTGGCGCTGGATGCGGCCGTGCGCAGCGGCAAAATCAAAAAAGGCGACACGCTCATGCTCGAAGGCGTGGGCGGTGGCTTCACCTGGGGCGCTGTGCTGCTCGACTACTGAGCGGGCACTGGCGCTTACTTAGCTTATTTCAACGCGTATCTAACGGAGTCTCGTTTTTGAAGCCATTTGCTTTTATCTTTCCAGGCCAGGGTTCGCAGTCGGTTGGCATGTTGGACGCCTGGGGTGCACACCCCTTGGTGGCGCAAACCCTGGCAGAAGCTTCTGACGCCTTGGGCGAAGACCTGGGGCAACTCATTCGTGAAGGCAGCAAAGAAGCCCTGGCCCTGACCACCAACACCCAGCCCGTGATGCTGGTGGCCGCAGTGGCCGCTTACCGCGTTTGGTTGGCCGAGACCGGTGCACCTCCTGCTGCGGTCGCCGGCCATTCACTGGGGGAGTATTCGGCCCTGGTGGCAGCCGGTGTTTTGACTTTGCGTCAGGCCACGCCGCTGGTGCGCTTTCGGGCCCAAGCCATGCAGGATGCGGTGCCTGTGGGCGTGGGTGCCATGGCGGCCATTCTTGGCATGCCGGCCGACAAAGTCATCGAAGGTTGCGCAGAAGCCTTGCGCAGTTTCGGGCCGGGTTCCGCCGAAGTGGTCGAGGCCGTTAATTTCAATGACCCGGGTCAAACCGTGATTGCCGGCAGCAAGGCCGCCGTTGACAAGGCTTGCGAAGTGCTCAAAGCCAATGGCGCCAAACGCGCTTTGCCTTTGTCGGTGTCTGCGCCTTTTCACTCGAGTCTGATGAAGCCCGCAGCAGACAAACTGCGCGAAAAACTCGCCTCTTTGAGTCTGGCTGCGCCGCAGATTCCTGTGGTCAACAACATTGATGTGGCTGTCGAGTCTGACCTGGACCGCCTGCGCGATGCGCTGTACCGGCAGGCTTTTGGCCCCGTGCGCTGGGTCGAGTGCGTGCTGGCAATGAAGGCGCGGGGTCTGCACACCCTGATCGAATGCGGCCCCGGCAAGGTGCTGGCCGGCATGGTCAAGCGCATAGACGCCGACCTGACGGGCGCGGCCCTGTTCGACCCTGCCAGCCTGGCCGAAGTTAAAACACTTTTGATGAGCAAAGCATGACGGACATCCAAATTAAAGGCCAGCTGGCGCTGGTGACAGGGGCTTCGCGCGGCATTGGCGCGGCCATTGCACTCGAACTTGCCCGTCGGGGCATGAAGGTCATCGGCACCGCCACCACAGATGAGGGTGGTGCCCATATTTCAAGCACGCTCGCCGCCTACCCGGGCTGCGCCGGCAAAAACCTCAACGTCACCGATGCGGCCGGCATTGAAGCGCTGATCGACAGCCTGGTCAAAGAACACGGCGGCATTCAGGTCTTGGTCAATAACGCAGGCATTACCCGCGACATGCTGGCCATGCGATTAAAAGACGGAGACTGGGATGCTGTGCTCGACACCAACCTCAAGGCTGTGTTTCGCATGAGCCGCGGCGTTATGCGCAGCATGATGAAACAACGCTACGGTCGCATCATCAGCATCACTTCGGTGGTGGGTGCATCCGGTAACCCCGGGCAGGCCAATTACGCCGCCGCCAAGGCTGGCGTGGCCGGCATGACGCGTGCGCTGGCCCGTGAGTTGGGCTCGCGCGGCATAACCGTTAACTGCATTGCCCCGGGTTTCATTGAAACCGACATGACCGCCAGTTTGCCCGAAGAGCAGCAAAAAGCATTGCTCGGTCAGATCCCGCTGGGGCACCTGGGCAAGCCGCAAGACATCGCGCATGCGGTCGCTTTCATAGCAAGTCCTGAAGCCGGCTACATCACAGGACAGGAAATTCATGTCAATGGCGGCATGTACATGTGAGGCCTTTTGAGGTAAAAACTGAGTTTTAAGCCGGTTCTCATCCGTCCGGCGGGCCTGAAGGGAGAGCGCTCTCTAAGCGGCTAAAATCACGGATTAATTCACAACCCTTAGAGGGAACTATGAGCGATATCGAAGCACGTGTTAAGAAAATTATTGCCGAGCAACTTGGCGTTGAAGAAGGCCAAGTCACCAGCGAGAAATCGTTTGTGGCCGACTTGGGCGCAGACTCACTTGACACAGTGGAACTGGTGATGGCACTCGAAGACGAGTTTGGCATTGAGATCCCGGACGAGGACGCGGAAAAAATCACGACCGTGCAAAACGCGATTGATTACGCCAACAGCCACCACAAAGCCTGATCAGGCTTTTCCCCAACTTACTCAAAGGCCGTTCGCGGCCTTTTGAGTTTTTCTCCAGGATTTGCGAATGAGCCGTCGTCGCGTCGTAGTGACAGGTCTGGGTTGTATCAGCCCCGTGGGCAACACGGTAGCTGAGAATTGGACCCACCTTCTGGCCGGGCAATCAGGCATCGGGCTGATTACCAAGTTTGATGCCAGCGCTTTCTCCTGCAAGATCGCAGGCGAGGTCAAGGGTTTCCAGATCAGTGATTACATCGCTGAAAAAGAAGGCCGGCACATGGACACTTTCATCCATTACGGCATGGCTGCAGCTTGTCAGGCCGTGGCGGACAGCGGTTTGCCGATAGGCGATTTGTTGACCGAAGACCAGGCCGTGCGTATAGGTTGCGTCATCGGTTCGGGCATTGGCGGCCTGCCGCTGATTGAAGATACCAAGGTTGAACTGGTTGCCAAAGGGCCCAGGCGAATCACGCCGTTTTTTGTACCCGGCTCCATCATCAATATGATCTCCGGACATGTGTCGATGAAGTTCGGCTTTAAGGGCCCCAACATCGCCATCGTCACGGCTTGCACCACCGGTCTGCATTGCATTGGTCAAGCTGGCCGCATGATCGAATATGGCGACGCCGACGTGATGATCGCCGGCGGCTCAGAAGCCACCGTCTCCCCGCTGGGCGTGGGCGGCTTTGCCGCCATGCGCGCGCTGTCCACCCGCAACGACGACCCTCAAACCGCCAGCCGCCCCTGGGACAAAGACCGCGACGGTTTTGTGCTGGGCGAGGGCGCCGGCGTGATGGTGCTCGAAGAATACGAACACGCCAAGGCGCGTGGTGCCCGGATTTATGGCGAGCTCGCCGGTTTCGGCATGAGCGCTGACGCCGGCCACATGACCGCCCCCAGCATGGACGGCCCGCGCCGCGCTATGTTGAGTGCCTTGGCCAACGCCTCAGTCAATGCTGATCAGGTTCAGTACCTCAACGCACACGGCACCTCCACACCCTTGGGTGACATCAATGAAACCCAGGCTATCAAAGCCGCTTTCGGCGAGCATGCGCGGCGCATGGTGGTGAGTTCGACCAAGTCCATGACGGGCCACTTGCTTGGTGGTGCGGGCGGCATCGAATCGGTCTACACCGTGCTGGCGCTTCACCATCAAAAAGTTCCGCCGACCATCAACATCTTCAACCAGGACCCGGAGTGCGACTTGGACTACTGCGCCAACACGGCGCGAGATGTGAAGATGGATGTGGCGCTTAAAAACAATTTCGGTTTTGGCGGTACTAACGGCTCTCTGGTTTTTAAGCGGATTTAAAACGGCCCCTGCTGTGACCCTGCACAACGCCCCATCGGTGAGCTATCCCTTGGGGCGTTCGCGTTTTCTGGTGTTTTTTTTGTTATTCGGCTGGTTGCTGGCTGCCGGTGTCACCTGCTGGTGGTGGCGCAGTGCAGCACCAGGCGACTGGCGGCCGCTGCTGGGGGTGCTGTGCTGCCTGCTGGCTGGTCTGGCCATGACCGCCGGCTGGCGGCGTTCGCCGGTTGGCGAGCTGCAGTGGGACGGTGAAAACTGGTACTGGGAGAGCGAGGTCTACCAAGCCAGTGCTGAGCTCAATGCCCCTGTGGTGACGTTCGACTTGCAATCGGCCATGCTGCTGCGACTGGACAATCCGGCTGGTGCTGTGTGGTGGTTGTGGGCGGAGCGCGCGGCCGCGCCCGAGCGCTGGCTGGACATGCGCCGTGCCGTGCATGCCCCGCGAAGGCCGCTGAATTTGCAGGTTTCTGATGCGGCGCAGTGACCGCTTGTTCTGCTTGCCGCTAAAGTGGTGGATCTTGTGGCTCAAAGTCCAGGCGCTCACTTGAAGCCATGCGCCAGTGCCCCCACCTAGTAGAAATTCGTTTTTCTTTTTCTTGTTTTTTTCTGAGAGCTCATGATGCTTCCACTGAATCGAATCCCCTTGCGCGCTTTGGCCTTGAACGCCC
>CANNNH010000024.1 GCA_947505915.1 Comamonadaceae bacterium | reverse complement strand
TGCAGGACATCCGCAGGGCTTTTCCAGCCACCTTTGAGTTGGCCACGCTCGGCATCCTGATTGGCGCCGGACTGGGCATTCCGCTGGGCGTGTGGGCGGCGGTCAAGCGCGGCGGCTGGGTCGATCAGGCGGTCAGGGTGATGGGTTTGCTGGGTTACTCCATGCCCATCTTCTGGCTGGGTCTGATGGCTCTCGTGGTGTTTTATGCCAAGCTCGATTGGGTCGGCGGGCCGGGACGGATAGACATTGCGTTTGAATACAGCGTGCCAAGGGTCAGTGGATTGCTCTTGCTGGACGCCGCATTGGCCGGTGAATGGGAGGCCATGGGCAATGCCTTTTCTCACCTGGTGCTGCCCGCCAGTTTGCTGGGCTATTTTTCTCTGGCCTACATCAGCCGCATGACGCGCTCATTCATGCTCAATGAGTTGTCGCAAGAGTATGTGATCACCGCCCGCGCCAAAGGCATCTCGGAGCGGCGCATCATCTGGAACCATGCCTTGCGCAATGCCATAGTGCCTTTGTTGACTGTGGTGGCTTTGTCATACGCCCATTTGCTCGAAGGTTCGGTGCTCACCGAAACCGTGTTTGCCTGGCCCGGCCTGGGTTTGTACATCACCAATTCGCTGCAAAACGCCGACATGAATGCCGTTCTGGGCGGCACGGTGATCGTGGGTTCTATTTTTATCGGACTGAATTTGTTCACTGACTTTTTGTACCGCGTGCTCGACCCGCGTACCCGAAGCGAATGAGCTCCAACACCATGCCCCCAAGCGGATGGCGTGACTGGCTGATGAGCGATGCGCCGCAGTCCAGACGTCAGGCCACGCTGGGGCGTTGGTACGCCGGCTGGCGGACCTTTGCCCGCAACCGCCTGGCCGTCAGCGGCCTGGTGATCGTGTTGCTCCTGGTGCTGCTGGCTGTTTTTGCGCCTGTGCTGGCACCGTTTCCGCCATTCGAAGGCGATCTGGTCAAGACGCGACTGCTGCCGCCTTCAACAGTGCACTGGCTGGGCACGGACGACCAGGGCCGGGACATTTACTCCCGGCTCTTGTATGGCTCGCGCATCACGCTGATGGTGGTGATACTGGTGGCCATTTTGGCGGCGCCGATCGGCTTGATCGTCGGCACCGTGGCGGGTTATGCCGGCGGTTGGGTCGACGCCGTGCTGATGCGTGTGACCGATATTTTTCTGGCTTTCCCACGGCTGATTCTGGCCTTGGCCTTTGTGGCAGCACTCGGGCCCGGCATTGAAAACGCGGTGATTGCCATTGCCATCACCTCTTGGCCGCCCTATGCACGCATTGCGCGCGCCGAAACCCTCAGCATTCGCCGCGCCGACTACATCGCCTCCGTGCAACTGATGGGCGCGTCCCCATGGCGCATCGTCACCCGTCACATCATGCCGCTGTGTGTGTCGTCCGTGATTGTGCGGGTGACGCTGGACATGGCGGGCATCATCCTGACTGCGGCGGGTCTGGGTTTTCTGGGCCTGGGCGCCCAACCCCCCATGCCCGAATGGGGTGCCATGATCGCTGCCGGTCGTCAGTACGTGCTCGATCAGTGGTGGGTGGCTGCCGCCCCGGGGGCCGCGATTTTTCTCATCAGCCTGGCTTTTAATTTGCTGGGCGATGGTCTGCGCGATGCGCTCGACCCCAAGGGTGTGAAATGAGCTCAGCGCCGCTGTTGGATGTGCAGGATTTGCAGGTCTCTTTTGCCGACCGGCACGGCGATTGGGTGGACGCGGTCAAGTCGGTCAGCTTCACATTGGGCCGTGAGCGTTTGGGCATCGTGGGCGAATCGGGCTCGGGCAAATCACAAACCGGCCGCGCCATCATGGGCTTAACGCCGCCCGAGGCGCGTGTGCGCGCCTCTCGCATGCGTTTAGGCGAGACTGATTTGCTCACCTGCTCGCCGCAGCAAAGGCGTGAGCTGCGCGGCAAACGCATGACCATGGTGCTGCAGGACCCTAAGTTTTCGCTCAATCCGGTGATGACCATCGGCGAGCAAATCGTCGAAACCTTGCAAGCGCACCGGCCCATGAACCGTGCGCAGGCCATTGAAGAAACCCTGGCGGCGTTGGTGGCTGTACAGATTGACAACCCGCAGCGCGTGTTTGGTTTGTACCCACACGAAGTCTCGGGCGGCATGGGCCAGCGGGCCATGATCGCCATGATGCTGTGCCCCCAGCCTGATTTGCTGATTGCCGACGAACCGACCTCGGCGCTGGATGTCACGGTGCAATTGCAGGTGCTGTCGATTTTGGACAAGCTGGTGTCACAGCGCGGCATGGGTCTGATTTTTGTGTCCCATGATTTACGGCTGGTCTCGTCTTTTTGCGACCGTATTTTGGTCATGTACGCCGGGCGTGTGGTGGAAGAGCTCAAGGCCGGCGGCTTGTCGCAAGCGCAGCATCCTTACACTCGGGGGCTCTTGCATTGCCTGCCTAAACTGGGGCAGCCGGTGCGGCCTTTGCCAACCCTGTCAAGGCAAGCGGAGTGGCTGCTGTGAGCGCTTCAGGCGTCGGTATCCGCTTGCAGGATGTGCAGGTGAGTTTCGGCTCGTTTGTGGCGGTCGACGGTATAAACCTGCAAGTGGAGCCCGGTGAGAGCTTTGGAATTGTGGGTGAGTCCGGCTCCGGCAAATCGACCTTGCTGCGCGCGCTCTGCGGCCTGGTGCCGATGGCGCGCGGCAGCATGAATTTGTTTCATGCACAGGGCCAAGCTGCTTTGCCTGCGCTCGGCAGCCCGGCTTACCGCCGCATGGTGCAGATCGTATTTCAAGACCCCTACGGTTCATTGCACCCGCGCCAGACTGTGGACCGCATTCTCAGCGAGCCACTGATCATTCACAAGGTGGACGATCAGCAAGCACGCATTGTGCGGGCGCTCGATGAAGTGGGCTTGGGTTCAGGCTTTCGCTTTCGCTACCCGCATCAACTCTCGGGCGGGCAGCGTCAGCGCGTGGCGATTGCACGCGCCCTGATTCTGGAGCCGCAAATTTTGCTGCTGGATGAACCCACTTCGGCGCTGGACGCCTCTGTTCAGGCCGAGGTCCTCAACTTGCTTGACGATTTGCGCCAGCGCCGCGGACTGACCTATGTGATGGTCAGCCATGACCTGGCGGTGGTGACGCATCTGTGCAGTCGCCTGATGGTGATGCAAGGCGGGCGTTGCGTCGAGATGGCCGCCGCCGACGATCTGGCCGCACGCCGCGTCCATCAGCCCTACACCCAGGCGCTGATGGCGGCCTCTGAAGGCTTCAAGCGCGAACACACTGAAAACGGAGTTTGACCATGGCCATCTGGGAAGCCCACACCTGTCTGCCTTTGAACCCGGAAGCCAGCTTTGCGCCCTTGTTGACATACCGCGAGTGCGGTGTGCGCTACGTGTCGATCAATATCGGCATGGACATGACACCGCTGGACCAGGTGATGACCGTGATCGCCGGTTTTCGGGCCACCATCGCTGCCCATCCGCAGGAATTGGTGTTGGCCACTACGGTGCAAGCCCTTGCGCAAAATTCAGCGCAAGGCTTGCTGACGGTGGGATTTGATCTGGAAGGTGCAGTCCCCCTGCAAGAGCGCACCGAGATGGTGGCTTTGCTGCGCGACCTAGGCGTCAAGCAAATGCACTTTGCCTACAACCGCAATAACGCGGTGGCAGATGGTTGCCACGATGTGGCGCGCGGCCTCACCGAACTGGGCCGGCGCATGGTGCGTGCGGTCAACGATGCCGGTGTGCTGATGGACTGCTCACACACCGGCCGGCGCTGCAGCCTGGACATCATGGCCCATTCACAAGCGCCGGTGATCTTCAGCCATGCCAATCCGCTGGCCCTGGTCGAGCACGGTCGCAACATCACCGATGAGCAAATCCGCGCTTGCGCCGCTACGGGCGGTGTGGTGTGTATTTCTGGCGTCTCCAAGTTTTTGGGTACCGGCAACGCTCGCCCCAGCGCCAAAGACATCGCCCGCCACGCCGCTTATGTGGCTGACCTGGTGGGTGTGCAGCACGTGGGTGTGGGTTTTGACATCAGCTTTCATCAAGCCGGTATCGAGCAGGAACCGCCCCAAGGCTGGGATCGCGCATTCTGGTGGCCCGCGTCAGCTGGCTATGCTCCAGACAAACCCAGCAGCTACCCGGCCATTGAAGACTGGACCCTGCTGCCCCAGGCACTCCAAGACCTGGGTATGACGCAAGCCGAGTCCCTGGCTGTCATGGGCGGCAACATGACCCGGGTGGCCTCCCAAGTCTGGCATTCCTGAGACTGGCCGCCTTGGCGGCAGGCCCAATCTAAGGAAAATTCAGGGCGCTTTGGCTTGTGCCAGGTACTGCTCAACCTGTTGCGCACCGATGGCGCCCGGCACACGTTTGCCGTCCGCAAAAATCAGGGTCGGCGTGCCGGTGATGCGGTTTTGCTGGCCAAACTCAATATTGCGTGTCAGCGCTGTCGCATCGCAGTTACCGGGGGCTATTTTCTGGTCGCGCAACATCATGTCGGCCCAGGCCTTGGCTTTGTCTTTGGCGCACCAGACTGCCTTGGACTTGACGCCGGAGTCCGGGCCCAGGATGGGCATTAAAAACAGGTGAATGGTGACGTCGTTGACTTTTTGCATATCGCGTTCAAAGCGTTTGCAGTAACCGCAATTCGGGTCTTCAAACACCGCCATCTTGCGTTTTCCGTTACCGCGCACTATGGTGAAGGCGTCGTTCAGCGGCAGTGAGTCGAAGGCGACCACATTGAGTTTGTCCATCCGCTCTTCGGTCAGGTTCTTTTTGGCACGGGTGTCAATCAGATGGCCCTGAATCAGAAAGCTGCCGTCTGCATCGGTGTAATAAATATCGTTTCCGCTGACCCGCACTTCAAACAGGCCGTTCATCGGTGTTTTGCTGACCTCTTCAATTTTGGGCAGTGTGGGCAGGCGCTCCAGCAGGTTTTTGCGAATGGCCGCTTCCTGAGCTTGTGCAGCAACACCGGCCGTCAGTGCCAGGGCGAGGCCAAGCAGGGCCGCGCGGCCGCGGGTGGTGAAGATGCTGAAAACTGAGCGCATACGCAAGTCCTGTGAGGCTTTGTTGAAAAAAGAAAAAATCCAGGCCGTGTCAGCCCATGGCCCGGCGTGTCAGCCAGCCCTTGATCGGTCCGCTGCGCGCCACGCTTTTCATGCCCCAGTTGCGAAGCGCTTGCAAGCGGCTGTCGCTGGGTGCAAACAGGCTGTGCAAGCCTTCGGTCACAGCACTCATGGCCAAGACATCGGCTTTGCGCGAACGTTCGTAGCGGCGCAGCAGTTTTTCGTCGCCCAGGCTGCGCCAGTATTCGCGCGCTTGCAGCACTTGCGCCAGTTTGTTGACATCCGCCAGACCCAGGTTCAGACCCTGGCCCGCCATCGGGTGCACGGTGTGCGCAGCATCTCCAGCCAGGGCCCAACCCGGCCCGACCCAGCGCTGGGCGCTGCACAGCGTCAAGGGCCAGCTGGCCACTGGACTGCACAGGCTGAGCTGGCCGGCCTGGTCGCCGCAGACCTGCTGCAGCGCTGCCACCAGGGCGGCGGGTGTCATTGCTTGCAGTTCTTGGGCACGGCTCTGCGGCACCGACCAGACCATGGCCAGGGTGTGTGCATCTGCGCCGTCCACCGGCAGCAAACCCAGCACCTCCCCCTGGCCGAACCATTGGCGCGCCACACCGGCATGCGGACGGTCTGAGTGCAGCCTGGCGGCCACGGCCTTCTGGTCGTAGGGCTTGATGGTCCAGCTGACGCCGAAATCGCGCCGGCTTTGGCTATGACGCCCTTCGCAGACCACCGTCAGCACTGCATGGGCTGCGTCCGGTGCGGCAATGAGCTCGACCTCGGGCGCAAAGCGCAGGGCCTCAGTCAGCGCCTGTTCAAGCGCCGGCACATCGACAATCCAGGCCAGCGCAGCCTGATCGCCGCTTGCTTGGCCAGCCGGCCCGTCTGTCGGGTTGAAGTCCAGCCGTCCGTCGCTGTCACCCCATACCTGCATCTGGCTGACCGCTGTGACGCCAGCGTCTTGCGGCCAGGCCCGCACTTGCATCAGCAGGCTGCGGGAAGCGGCATTGATGGCGTAGGCCCGCACGTCGGGCGTGGCAGGCGCATGGGCCGGCTCACAGACCAGGGCCACGCGCAAACGTTGCCGCGCCAGCAGCAGTGCCAGCGTGCGGCCCACAATACCGTCACCGCGGATACAGACGTCAAAATCTTTGCTCATGCGCTATTTTAAGAGGCAGTGCAAAATCCTGACCTGAACAAGGCCGTAGCCACCCGCCCACATGAAAGCCTATTCGTGACTGACACCAACCGCCCGCCTGATTTCAGCGCCGTCATTGCCCAGCTTTATATCTACCCGGTCAAGTCCTGCGCCGGCGTGGCACTGGGCGAAGCCTTGCTCACAGAAACAGGCCTGGACCTGGACCGTGCCTGGATGGTGGTGGATGAAACGGGTGAATTCTTGACGCAGCGCGAACTGCCGCGCATGGCCTTGGTGCAGCCGCAGGTGCGCGCGCACGACATTGTGTTGCGTGCCCCCGGCATGCTGGCGCTGCACTTGGCTATAGACCAGGTCGAATCGGCCGTGCGCGTCAAGGTGTGGGGCCAGGATGTGGCGGCCTATGACATGGGGGCCATTGCGGCCCAGTGGTTCAGTGATTTTTTGGGTGTGAAAGCGCGCCTGGTGCGCTTTGACCCGGAACACCAGCGCGCCTCCAGCCTGAGTTGGACCGACGGCGTGCAGGCGCTCAACCAGTTCAGTGACGGTTACCCGATGTTGATCACCAGCGAGGCTTCTCTGGCCGGGCTGAACGCCAAGCTGCTGGCTGCCGGCCAGCCCGCTGTGAGCATGTCACGTTTTCGCCCCAACATCGTGCTGGGTGATGCACCCGGCCAAGAAGCCATGGCCGCACATGACGAAGACCGCCTGGCCCATGTCGACATTGCCACTGCGCACAGCCGGGTGCGGCTGCAGCCGGTCAAGCCCTGCCCGCGTTGCCCCATTGTCAACATCGACCCGCTCAGCGCCAGCAGCAGCCCCGCCGTCAACGACATGCTGCAAACCTACCGGCAAGACAAACGGCTTGATGGGGCTTTGTCATTTGGCATGAACAGCATCACCCTGGAAGGCTTTGATCAAGTGCTCAAAGTGGGTCAATCGGTGACAGGGACTTACCGTTTCTAGCGCGCAGGCTGCGCGCCATCACGGCGCCTACAACCAAAACGATGCCCCCACCCAAGGCGATCACGCCGCCCGAGCCCAGCAGTGTGCTCAGGTGGGCCGCCATCAACACCCCCAGGGCCTGACCCGAGAACAGCGCGCATGAAAAAAGCGACACCGAGGTACCGCGCGCCGATGGTGTCATTTGCGTCGCGTTGGCCTGCATGGTGTTGTGAAACATGAAAAAACCAAAGCCTGCGCTCAAGCAGACCACCGGCGTCAGGGGCCACCAGCGGGTAAAACCCAGCACGGCAAAAGACAAGCCCATCAAGGCAGTGCCGTACTGAGCCAGCCCGTCTTCGCCCAGCCGCCGGATCAGCCAGCGCGCCACAGACATGTAGAGCACACCGCCCAGACCGAACAGGGCCACGATGGAGCCGGACGAAGACAAAGACAGGCCCAGCGTCTGGTGCAGGTGCGAGGCGATGGTGCTGAGCACACCAAAGCCGGCGGCGCCTTCTATCAAGGCGATCACCAGCACCCGGCTGGCCCACGGGTCGCTCAAAATGGACAGGGCTTGCCTGACAAAGCCCGGGCGCCCATGCGGCATGTCACTGGACTCGGTTCCGGGAATACGCTGCTGGCGGCGCAAATCAAGCAAGAGCAAAAATCCGACTGCCGCAAAAATCACAGTCATCAGCGCAAAAGCCCAGCGCCAGCCCAGGGTGTCGGCGAACCAGCCACCGGCCAGTTGCCCGCCCACAATGCCCAGCGTGGTACCCAGCCCGACTTTGGCCAGCGTTTCGAGCCGCCGCTCGTAAGGCACGGCGTCACCTACCCAGGCGAGCGCCAGCGGAATCACCGCAGCAGCGCACAAGCCGGTCAGGGCCCGCGCCAGTACCAGTGTGTTCAGGTCGTTGGCAAAAGCGGCGACCAGGCTGGCCACGCTGCAACCCAGCGTGGCGTAGGTGATGATGCGGAACTTGCCGGTACGGTCGCCCAGCGGGCCGTAAAAAAGCTGCGACAGCCCGTACACCACAGCAAACACCCAGATCACCTGAGCGGCCTGCGCCACGCTGGTTTGAAAGATGTTTGACAGCGCGGGCAGCATGGCGTCGCAGATGCGTTGCGTGGCCATGCTGGAAAAAGTGGCCAGAGACAGTAAAAAAGCGGAGCGTTGGGTGGCAGCAGAAATTCGCGGCGGCGCGGAAGGCATGTCGAAATTCCAGGTCGTTCAGCTGCAACTAAGCAGTTCGATGAGATTGATGAGGGCAGGGCGCGAGCCGCAAAACCAGCATCACTACAATCGATTATCGCCACCCCGCGCAGCTGCCACACGGCGGGCCTGACGGGATTTGATTTCTAAGGATTTTTCATGAGTTTGAAGTGCGGCATCGTGGGCTTGCCCAACGTTGGTAAATCCACCCTGTTCAATGCGCTGACCAAGGCCGGCATTGCGGCAGAAAACTACCCTTTTTGCACCATCGAGCCGAACGTCGGTATCGTCGAGGTGCCCGATGAGCGGCTTGACGCCTTGTCGGCCATCGTCAACCCGCAAAAAGTGCAGCGCGCCATTGTCGAGTTTGTCGACATTGCCGGCCTGGTGGCCGGCGCCAGCACCGGCGAAGGCTTGGGCAATAAGTTTCTGGCGCACATCCGCGAGACCGACGCCATCGTCAACGTGGTGCGCTGCTTTGTCGACGACAACGTGATTCACGTGGCCGGCAAGGTGGATCCGATCTCTGACATCGAAGTGATCCAGACCGAGCTCTGCCTGGCGGACCTGGCGGCGGTGGAAAAAGCCCTGCACCGTGTCACCAAGCTGGCGCGCTCGGGCGACAAGGAATCCATCAAGCTGGTGGCTATTCTCGAGAAATGCCAGGCCGCTCTCAACGAAGCCAAGCCGGTGCGCACCATCGACTTCAGCAAGGAAGAAATGCCGCTCTTGCAGCAGTTTTTCCTGATCACCGCCAAGCCGGCGATGTTTGTCGCCAATGTGGCCGAAGACGGTTTTGAGAACAACCCTTTCCTCGACCGCCTGAAGACTTACGCGGCCTCACAAAACGCTCCGGTGGTCGCCATCAGCGCCAAGCTCGAAGCCGAGATGAGCGAGATGAGCGACGAAGACCGGCAGATGTTCCTGGAAGAACTCGGCCAGACCGAGCCCGGCCTGAACCGCTTGATCCGCGCCGCCTACAAACTGCTCGGTCTGCAGACTTACTTCACGGCCGGCGTTAAAGAAGTGCGCGCCTGGACCATCCATGTGGGCGACACCGGCCCGCAGGCGGCCGGTGTGATCCACACCGACTTTGAAAAAGGCTACATCCGCGCCCAGACCATCGCCTATGAAGACTTCATTGCCTTCAAAGGCGAGCAGGGCGCCAAAGATGCCGGCAAGATGCGCGCCGAGGGCAAGGAATACGTTGTCAAAGATGGCGACGTGATGAACTTCCTGTTCAGCTCTTGACTCTGAACGAATGACCGAACCCGTTCGCCTGGCCAAACGCCTGGCTGAAATGCTGGCCTGCTCGCGCCGGGAGGCTGAGCAATACATCACCGGCGGTTTCGTGCGCGTGGATGGTGTGGTGGTGCAAGAGCCGCAGCACCGCGTGCAAGACGCAAAAATTGAGATCAGCCCCGACGCCACTTTGCTGGGCGTGCTGCCGGTGAGCTTGTTGCTGCACAAACCCGCAGGCAGCGAAGCCGGCCTGGGCGCGGCGCAAGGTGCCTTGCGGTCGACCGATTTGTTGCAGCCACAGGGCTTGTGGGTCGAAGACATTTCCGGCTTGAGCCCTCTGAAAAAACATTTTGCTGATCAGCAGCTGCTCACGCCTCTGGCGCCGCGCGCCAGCGGTCTGGTGGTTTTCAGCCAGGACTGGCGCATCGCCCGCAAGCTGACGGAAGATGCGGCGGTGATGGAGCACGAGGTGCTGGTTGAGGTCAGCGGCGAGATCAAAACCGGTGGACTGGAGCGGCTCAACCGCATCGACCACGGCTTTACTTTCAATGGCCTGCAGCTGGGCGCGGCCAAGGTCAGCTGGCAAAGTGAAAAGCGCCTGCGCTTTGCGCTCAAGGGTGAGCGCCCGGGACAGATCGCTTACTTGTGCGAGTGCGTGGGCTTGCAGGTCCAGGCGATGAAGCGCATACGCATAGGCCGCGTGGCCATGAGCAGCCTGCCCGTGGGCCATTGGCGTTACCTGCTGCCGCACGAAAAATTCTGAGCGGGACAATGCGGGGCGGGGCAGGGTATGGATTCCTGCCTGCGCAGGAATGACGGAGGTGCGCAGGAATGACGAAGGTGAGCAGGCATGACGGTTTTTATTTTCGTCATCCTCGCGAACGCGGGGATCCATCTTCAGGCCCCGGCCTAAGCCACCTGCTAAAACGAAAAGCCCCCCGGAAACACCCAGACCAGCGTACCCGTCATCAGCACATAGCGTAGAAACTTGCCAATGGCCATGTAGGCCAGGCAGGGCCAGAACGGGAACTTGAGCCAACCGGCCACCGCACACAACGGGTCACCGACGGCTGGCAGCCAGGCCAGCAGGCAGGCTTTAGGGCCCAGCTTTTCGAGCCAGCGCAATGCCCGGTTGTGTTGGGAGGAGTGCTTGTATTTACCCACCACTTTGTGCGCGCCATAGCCCATCCACCAGTCCAGCGCGCCGCCCAGGGTGTTGCCGGCGGTGGCCACCAGCACGGCCGGCCAAAAGAGTTCAGGGTTGAGCTTGACCAGGCCAAACACCACCGGCTCCGAGCCCATGGGCAGCAGGGTCGCAGAGATGAAGGACACCACGAACACCGTGCTCAAGCCGTATTCGGGCAGGGCCAGCAGTTCGGTGAGTTGGACAATCCAGTTGGGCATGTGAGTCTGAGTATAAAGAAGGCTGCTGAAATTTTAGGCATATACAATGGCCCCTCGCATTTTTCTGCCCATCCGCCCGCACCCCTCCCACGCGCTTTCATGAATATCGGCTCTTATGTTTTGGCAAACCGCGTGTTGGTCGCGCCCATGGCAGGCGTGACAGACAGGCCGTTTCGCGCGCTGTGCAAAAAACTGGGCGCTGCGTACGCCGTTAGCGAGATGGTCACCTCGCGCCGCGACCTGTGGGAGACGCTCAAAACTTCGCGCCGCGCCAACCATGATGGCGAGGTCGAGCCGATCGCCGTGCAAATCGCCGGCACCGACGCCGCCATGATGGCCGAGGCTGCCGCCTACAACGTGGCGCGTGGCGCACAAATCATTGACATCAACATGGGCTGCCCGGCCAAAAAAGTTTGCAACAAATGGGCCGGCTCTGCGCTGATGCAAGACGAACCGCTGGCGCTGGCCATTGTGCAAGCCGTGGTGGCGGCCTGCGCGCCGCAGGGCGTGCCGGTCACGCTGAAAATGCGCACCGGCTGGTCTGAAACCAACAAAAATGCCGTGCGACTGGCCCGCGCTTTTCAAGAAGCCGGCGTGCAGATGATTGCCGTGCACGGCCGCACCCGCGAACAAGGCTACAAAGGCCTGGCAGAGTACGACACCATCGCCGCCGTCAAGGCTGCGCTGCACATCCCGGTGGTGGCCAATGGCGATATTGACTCGCCAGAAAAAGCCCGTGACGTGCTGGCCTACACCGGCGCTGATGCCGTGATGGTCGGGCGTGCTGCGCAAGGCCGGCCCTGGATATTTCGCGAGATCAGTCACTTTTTAGACACCGGTATGCACCTGGCGCCGCCGCTGGTCGCCGAGGTCAAGCGTCTGCTGTTGGAGCATCTGATGGATCATTACAGCTTGTATGGTGAATTCTCCGGGGTGCGCACGGCCCGCAAACACATAGGCTGGTATGTCAAAGCCTTGCCCGGGGGCGAGGACTTCAGAGCGCACATGAATTTGATTGACAACTGCGAAGCGCAGCTGGCAGCCGTAGCCCATTTTTTCGATGGCCTGGAAGACCGCATGGAGCGCATGCCTGCTGCCGCGCTGGCCCGTGCAGGCCTTGCCACCGATACACAAATACAAGAGAGAGTCGTTCTATGAGCAAAAAACAAATTGAAGAATGTGTGCGCGCCAGCCTGGAAGGCTATTTCAAAGACCTGCATGGCACCGAGCCGGCCGGCATGTACGACATGATGGTGACCGTGGTCGAAAAACCACTGCTCGAAGTCGTGATGCAGCAGGCCGATCAGAACCAGTCGCGCGCAGCCGAGTGGCTGGGTCTGAACCGCAACACTTTGCGTAAAAAATTGCTGGCGCACAAGCTTTTGAAATAAGCACAGCACCCGCTATGAACGCCCTGATTTCCGTCTCCGACAAAACCGGCATTGTTGAATTTGCCCGGGCCCTTCACGCACTGGGCATCAAGCTGTTGTCCACCGGCGGCACCGCCAAGCTGCTGGCCGACCAGGGCCTGCCGGTGACCGAAGTCGCCGAGCTCACCGGCTTTCCCGAGATGCTGGACGGCCGCGTTAAAACATTGCACCCCAAAGTCCACGGCGGCTTGCTGGCGCGGCGCGATGTGCCCGAGCACATGGCGGCGCTCAAGGCGCACCGGATCGACACCATCGACCTGTTGGTCGTCAACCTCTACCCCTTTGAAGCGACTGTGGCCAAGCCAGGTTGCAGCCTGGAAGACGCGATCGAGAACATCGACATTGGCGGGCCGGCCATGGTGCGCTCAGCCGCCAAGAACTGGAAAGATGTGGGTGTGCTGACCGATGCCTCGCAATACGCCGGTGTGCTGGCCGAGCTTCAAGCCGACGGCCAATTGAAGGTCGCCACCAGGTTCGCGCTGTCGGTCGCTGCGTTCAATCGCATCAGTCAGTACGACGGCGCTATCAGCGACTACCTTTCCAGTATCCAGACCGACGGCAGCCACAGCGTGTTTCCGGCGCAGGCCAACAGCCGCTTCATCAAGCTGCAAGACTTGCGCTACGGCGAGAACCCTCACCAGCAAGCGGCCTTCTACCGCGACCTGTACCCCGCCACCGGCTCGCTGGTCACGGCGCGTCAGTTGCAGGGCAAAGAACTGTCTTACAACAACATCGCCGACGCCGATGCCGCCTGGGAATGCGTCAAGAGCTTCGATGCGCGCCTGGGCGAGATCGCCTGCGTCATCGTCAAGCATGCCAACCCCTGCGGCGTGGCCGTCGGTGTGGACGCGCTCAACGCCTACAGCAAGGCCTTCAAGACCGACCCGACCTCGGCCTTCGGCGGCATCATTGCGCTGAACTGCCCGCTGGACGAAAAAGCTGCGCTGGAAATCTCCAAGCAGTTCGTCGAAGTGCTGATGGCCCCGGCCTTCACGCCCGAAGCGCTGGCCGTTTTCAAGAGCAAGGTCAACGTGCGCATTCTCGAGATCGCCTTACCCGCCGGCGGCGACAGCGCCTGGGCGCAGGGTCGCAACCTGGTGGACGTCAAGCGCGTCGGCTCTGGCCTCTTGATGCAGACCGCCGACAACCACGAAATCACCGTGGCCGACCTCACCGTGGTGACCAAGCTGCAACCCACACCGGCGCAGCTGCAAGACCTGCTGTTCGCCTGGAAGGTGGCCAAGTACGTCAAGTCCAACGCCATCGTTTTTTGCGGCGGAGGCATGACCCTGGGCGTGGGCGCCGGCCAGATGAGCCGCATCGACTCGGCCCGCATCGCTGCCATCAAGGCCGCCAACGCCCAGCTCGACCTCAAAGGTTCTGCGGTCGCCAGCGACGCTTTCTTTCCGTTTCGCGACGGCCTGGACGTGGTGGTGGATGTGGGCGCGAGCTGCGTTATTCAGCCCGGCGGCTCCATGCGCGACAACGAAGTCATTGCCGCTGCCGACG
>CANNNH010000023.1 GCA_947505915.1 Comamonadaceae bacterium | reverse complement strand
CTGGAGTACGGGCCGGCCAAGCGCCGTGCGGTCAAGCAGCTGGGTTTGCCGGGCCGCACGGCATTACCTGACAACGACCTGGTGGAATCTGCTGTGCGCGACTACATCGCGCTGTTTTGCGCCGACACGCAGCCCGCCGAGCTCGCCGCACTGCGCGAACTGGCGCTGCTCTGGATGCAGCGCATGGCCGAATTCAGGCCGTTTTTAGGCGGCGCGGTCTGGCGCGGCACGGCCACGCGTCTGTCTGATATTTACATCCAGCTGTTTTGCGACGACCCCAAGTCGGCTGAGATCGCCTTGATCGAGCACCAGGTGGACTACGAACCGCGTACAGTCACCGGTTTCACCGGCGACAGTGTCGAGGCGCTGAGCATCCGCAGCCTGTGTAAGCCCTTGCAAGAGACCGTCGGCGTGCACCTCATGGTGTATGACCACGATGATTTGCGCGGTGCGCTGCGACCGGACGCCCGGGGCCTGTCACCGCGCGGCGATCTGGCTTCGGTGGCTCGTTTGCTGGCAGCTTCAGATTGAGCCCCAGCCTGCCGCTTGGGGATAATTTCATTTTTAAATGGCCAGGTTTTTGACTTCAGGAACAAGCATGAGCTCACGCAGAAATTTGATGTACGCCGGTGCAGCGCTGAGCGCGGGTTTGGCAGGCGCCGGGGCTTTCTGGTGGCAGTCCGGCTCTCATGGCAGGAGCCCGGCGGCGCTGGCCGCAGACCCTTTCTGGGGACTGGCCCTGGAGACGCCTGACGGCGCGCCGTTCAAAGTCAGCAGCCTGGCCGGTCAGCCCTTGCTCCTCAATTTCTGGGCCACCTGGTGCCCGCCCTGCGTGGAGGAGTTGCCTATGCTCAACCTTTTTCACCTCGCGCAGCAGTCGCGTGGCTGGCGAGTGTTGGGCCTGGCGGTCGATCAGCCCAGCGCCGTACGGGCCTGGCTGGCCAAATCGCCGCTGGACTTTCCCGTTGCCATGGCCGGCCTGGGCGGCACCGAGTTGAGCAAAAGCATGGGCAATGTGAGCGGCGGCCTGCCTTTTTCGGTGGTTTTTTCGGCATCGGGTGCCGTCTTGCAGCGGCGCATGGGCAAGCTCTCGGCCGACGATCTGGCGGCTTGGGCTCTTCTGGCTTGAGCCTTGGCTGCCGGGCGGCCATTTCAAAGCAATCGCCAAAAGTCATCAATCAGGCTTTAAATTGCGTTAAAGTTCAGGTCTTGCTTCGGCTTGCCGGGGACGTGGCTTGGGTTTTCACTGCTTATGCTCCGGTTTGTGCGGGGCAAAGCCCATTGAAACCGACTCTGGTGAATTTTGTAGATAAATAAAATTATTTAAAAATAAGCCACAAAGACAGATAAAGAGCGCAATAAAGCAATTTTAATGCGACATTAGTGCATTCAATAGGGCGTGTCCGCCGCAGCGTGACTGCCTCAGGGCTTGCACCCATCACCTATCACCCAACAGGCCTGGCTCACCGCCCGGCTTATTTTTCCCGGAGAACAGACATGGATTTACGCAAACTCAAGACGCTGATTGACCTGGTTTCAGACTCGAATGTGTCTGAGCTGGAAATCACCGAAGCCGAGGGCAAGGTCCGTATCGTCAAGGCCATGGGGGCTGCCCCCTTGGCAACTGCGCCCGCTCTTGCTGAGGCCCCGGCAGCTGCGCCCGCTCTTGCTGAGGCCCCGGCAGCTGCGCCCGTGGACGGCACGCACGCGGTCAAGTCGCCCATGGTGGGAACTTTTTACCGCAGTGCCAGCCCCGGCGCCAAGGCTTTTGTCGAAATCGGCAGCGTGGTCAAGGCCGGCGACACCATTTGCATCATTGAAGCCATGAAAATCCTCAATGAGATCGAGGCCGATAAGTCCGGCACCGTCACTGGCATCCTGTGCGAAAACGGTCAGGCCGTGGAGTACGGACAGCCCATGCTGACCATCGAGTGATGCCCGCACCATGTTCAAAAAGATTCTGATTGCCAACCGGGGCGAGATCGCTCTGCGGATCCAGCGCGCCTGCCGTGAGTTGGGCGTCAAGGCCGTGATGGTGTATTCCGAGGCGGACCGCGAAGCCAAGTACATCAAGCTGGCGGACGAGTCTGTCTGCATCGGCCCCGCGCCATCTGCACTGAGTTACCTCAACATGCCTGCCATCATTGCGGCTGCCGAGGTGACCGACGCCGAAGCCATTCACCCCGGTTACGGCTTTTTGAGCGAGAACGCCGACTTTGCCGAAAGGGTGGAGCGAAGCGGCTTCAAATTCATCGGCCCCTCGCCGGACTCGATCCGCATCATGGGTGACAAGGTGTCGGCCAAACAAGCCATGATCAAGGCCGGTGTGCCTTGCGTGCCCGGCTCCGAAGGGGCTTTGCCGGACGATCCCATCAACATCAAGCGCACGGCCAAAGCCATCGGCTACCCGGTCATCATCAAGGCGGCCGGCGGCGGCGGCGGGCGCGGCATGCGTGTCGTGCACACCGAGGCGGCCTTGATCCATGCGGTGCAAACCACCAAGGCCGAAGCCGGCGCTGCATTCGGCAACCCCTCGGTGTACATGGAAAAGTACCTTCAGAACCCGCGCCACGTCGAGATTCAAATCATGGCCGATCAGCATAAAAATGCGGTCTGGCTGGGCGAGCGTGACTGCTCTATGCAGCGGCGCCACCAAAAAGTGATTGAGGAGGCGCCGGCGCCCGGCATTCCGCGCAAGCTGATTGAAAAAATCGGAGAGCGTTGCGTGGCAGCCGTCAAGAAAATCAGTTACCGCGGCGCCGGTACCTTTGAGTTTTTGTACCAAGACGGTGAGTTTTATTTCATAGAGATGAACACCCGCGTGCAGGTCGAGCACCCGGTCACGGAATGGGTGACGGGCGTGGACATCGTTAAAACCCAGATCCGGGTGGCGGCTGGTGAGAAGCTGCCTTTCACGCAGCGCCAGGTCGAAATCAAAGGCCACGCCATCGAGTGCCGCATCAATGCGGAAGATCCTTACAAGTTTGTCCCTTCGCCTGGCCGGGTCACCACCTGGCACATGCCCGGCGGCCCTGGCGTGCGTGTTGATTCGCACATTTATGCCAATTACTTCGTGCCGCCGAACTATGACTCCATGATCGGCAAGATCATCGTGCACGGTGACACGCGCGAAGAGGCGCTGGCCCGCATGCGTACGGCACTGGCAGAAACTGCGGTCGAAGGCATCAATACCAACATTGCTCTGCACCGAGAACTGATGGTCGACCCCAAGTTCATGGATGGCGGCACCAATATTCATTACCTCGAAGAGTGGTTGTCCAAGCGCCAGCGCTGAGGGCGAGCTGACTATGCATGCGGCCCGGGTGTACCGCCAGGTGTGCGCGGGCTGTTTTTTTACCCTTGCCTTGATCAGGTTGTTCCATGAGTCTTTATGAGTTGGTCTTGCTGGCACCGGTGGACACGGTAGACACGCTCAGCGATGCGCTCGATGCCCTGAGTGCTTTGAGTGTTTCGGTTGAAGACGCCGATGCGCAAACCCCGGCCGAGCAGGCTTTGTTTGGCGAACCCGGCATGCCCCCGCCCAAGGCCGGCTGGGAACGATCGCGTGTGGCTGCCTTGTTTGCTGACGAGACGGCTGCGCGCGAAGCGGCATTGCTGCTGCAGGCGCAGGATTTCTTTGAGGGCTGTCACTTGGTGGCCATCAGCCCGGTGGCCGAGCAAGATTGGGTGCGCCTGACACAGTCGCAGTTTGCGCCTGTAGAGATCACGCCGGCGTTCTGGATCGTGCCGACCTGGCATGAGCCGCCGGCGCAGGCCCGGCAGGTGATTCGCTTGGACCCGGGGCTGGCTTTTGGCACCGGTACGCACCCGACCACGCGCATGTGCCTGCGCTGGATCGCGGGTGGCCAGGCGGTGGGCCGGGTGCTCGACTACGGCTGCGGCTCAGGCATTTTGGCCATCGGTGCTGCCAAGTTCGGCGCGCTGGACATCGACGCCGTGGACATCGACGAGGCGGCGGTGCAGTCCACCTTGGCCAATGCCGAAGCCAACCACGTGCAACTCAAGGCCGGTCTGCCTGACCGTGCCCACGGGCAGTACCAGAGTGTGCTGGCCAACATACTGGCAACACCCTTGAAAGTGCTCGCCCCCCTGCTGTGCGCGCATGTCGCGCCCGGCGGGCATTTGGTGCTGGCCGGTATTTTGGAGCGGCAGGCCGGGGAGCTCCAGGCCGCTTATGCACCTTACGCCGACTTGCGCGTGGCGGACAGCCAAGAAGGCTGGATCCTGATGACAGCGCGCTTGTGAGCACGGCTGTCCCCGCCCTTGTGTAAGCCCTACAATTCGCAGCAATGAGCTTGATCACCTGCTGCCCCACTTGCCGAACCATGTTTCAGGTCGAAACCGACCAGCTCAAGGTCTCCAATGGCTGGGTCCGTTGCGGCCAGTGCGATGGCGTGTTTGACGCCTCTGCCCATTTCCAGGTTCTACCGCAAGCTCCTGCAACCGACGTGGCTCCCAACCCGGATAGTTTGTATGAGCCCACTGCCGCTGCGTCACAAACTCTGAGCTCTGAGCCCCGGCCTGATCCGGCACCCTCTGTTGCCGCCGCGCCCCGTGCGCCCGTGTCGGATGCTTTGTCTAGTTATTTGTCTTCGCCCAATGAAGAAGAATCTCACCAGGCCTTGTCCCCGCCGGCCGCGCCGCTTGACAGCGATGCACGTCGTGCGCTTTATGGCCGGGAGCCCAAGAACCTGGTCATCACCGAAGCGCCACGCGGCCGCAAGCCCGAAGTCAGCTTTATCAACCCAGTACAAGCCCGCGTCACTCGTTCGCGGCCTTGGCTGCGTATTTTGGCTGCGCTGGTTCCAGTGGCTTTGCTTTTGTTGTTCTTGGTGCAATTCATGCCCAATCAACGTGACGCTTTGGCCGCCCGTTACCCCGTCTTGTTGCCGGCCGTCGAGACTTTGTGCCTGCCGCTGAAATGCCAGGTCAGCCCGCCGCGCATCATTGAGGCCGTTGCCATTGACAGCTCGTCTTTCACCCAGGTCGGCCCTGACAGCTACCGCCTGAATTTTGTTTTGCAAAACAAGCAATCCAGCGCGGTCGCCATGCCGGCGCTGGAAGTGACCCTGACTGGCATTGATGACCAGCCTTTGCTGCGCAAGATCGTCTTGCCCGCCGAGTTTGGTGCCACCAGCGATTGGCTGTACAGCGCTGGCACCTTCACAGGCGCTTTCGATGTGCGGGCTGCTGGCCGGGGCGCTGCATCACCGGTACCCGCCGACCCCCCGGCAGCCGGTGAGCCCGCTGCCAAGGCGCCGGCCGAGGTCGAAAAATTAGCCGGCCCGCTGACGATTACCGGTTATCGTCTGTTGGCTTTTTATCCCTGAACCTAGAAAAAATATGTCCGCCTTGATTTGTGGCTCGCTGGCCTTTGACACCATCATGAGTTTTGAGGGCCGCTTTGCCGAGCAGATCATGCCTGAGCAGTTGCACATTCTTAACGTTTCTTTTCTGGTTCCGACTCTGCGCCGCGAGTTCGGCGGCTGCGCCGGCAACATCGCTTACAGCCTGAGCCAGTTGGGTGGTTCAGCCCTGCCAATGGCCACCGTAGGCAACGACGGCCAGGACTATGTGGCGCACCTTCGCAACAAGGGCATCAGCACCGAGTTCATCAGAGAGATCGCCGGCAGCTACACCGCCCAGGCCATGATCATGACGGACCGCGATAACAACCAGATCACCGCCTTTCACCCCGGTGCCATGAGCCATGCGCACGCCAGCGAAATCAAGCCACGCAGCGACATCAAGCTGGGCATTATTTCGCCCGATGGGCGTGATGCCATGCTGCTGCATGCGGCACAGTTCAAGGCGGCTTCTATTCCTTTTGTTTTTGATCCCGGCCAGGGCTTGCCCATGTTCAACGGCGAAGAGCTGACGCACTTCATTGACCAGGCCAGCTGGGTGACTGTCAACGACTACGAGGGGCGCATGCTCAGCGAGCGCTGCGGCTTGAACAGCAGCGACATTTCGCGCCGCGTCCAGGGACTCGTTGTGACTTTGGGCGCCCAGGGCTGCGAGGTCTGGGTTGACGGCGTGATGACCCATGTGCCGCCCGTTAAGGCCGTGCAATTGGTGGACCCCACCGGTTGCGGCGATGCGTTTCGCGGTGCTTTGTTGTTTGGACTTGAGCGGGGTTGGTCTCTGGTCGATTCCTGCGCGCTGGGCAACCGCGTCGGCGCGCACAAAATTGCTACGCCGGGCTGCCAGAACTACACGCTAGAGACCATCCGTCCGCTTTGAGCGCGCGCTGCGCTCCTCTGGATGGCATCCGGGCGTACCCAACGCGCCACTGCGGCGGCATTGGGCTGACATGCGCAAAGATGGGCCATAAAAAAGCCCGGCATCTTGCGATGCCAGGCTTTAAGCAGAGTTACCTTACTGCTTAGGGCTTGCTGGCTGTTGGAAACGGCCAGGCAGCTTGCGGGTTCAGAGTAGTCTGAGCCGCAGGGCTGGCCGGTGCAGCGGGTGCTTTAGCAGCGGGTTTTTTCGCGGCTTTCTTCGCAGCGGGTTTTTTCGCGGCTTTTTTGGCAGCAGGCTTTTTCGCAGCTTTCTTCGCAGCGGGCTTTTTCGCAGCTTTCTTAGCAGCAGGCTTTTTAGCTGCGGCTTTTTTGGCTGGCGATTTTTTCGCAGCGGCTTTTTTGGCCGGTGCTTTTTTCGCTGCTACTTTTTTAGCTGGCGATTTTTTCGCAGCGGCTTTTTTAGCCGGTGCTTTTTTCGCTGCTACTTTTTTAGCTGGCGATTTTTTCGCAGCGGCTTTTTTAGCCGGTGCTTTTTTCGCTGCTACTTTTTTAGCTGGGGCTTTCTTGGCCGGTGCTTTTCTAGCTGCCGGGGCTTTTTTCGCTGCAGCTTTTTTTGCCGCTGGTTTTTTCGCAGTTGCCATAGTTTTCTCCTTGATCACGTTGCAAAGAGCACTTCACGTTTGGAGTACGCGAAGCGATTCACGGCGTTGGGCCAGCCGGATAACCGGGGCCCAGCGCCGAGAACACGGGAACAAAAACCACAGCCCGTCAGATGACGCGGCGCCGGGTTTTTGCATGTTTCAAAAATCATAGGGTTCAAAAAATTCAATCCCAGGAAAGAGCGCCACCAGACTGGTACTCAATCACACGGGTCTCAAAGAAGTTGCGTTCTTTCTTGAGGTCAATCATTTCGCTCATCCACGGGAATGGATTTTCTTCGTTCGGGAACAGTGTTTCCAGACCGATCTGGGTTGCACGGCGGTTGGCGATGTAGCGCAAGTAGCCCTTGAACATAGAGGCGTTCAGGCCCAGCACGCCGCGGGGCATGGTGTCTTCGGCGTAGCGGTATTCCAGTTCGACAGCCTTCATGAACAGGGCTTTGATTTCTTCTTTGAACTCAGGTGTCCAGAGTTGAGGATTTTCCAGCTTGAGCTGGTTGATCAGGTCGATACCGAAATTGCAGTGCATGGACTCGTCACGAAGGATGTACTGGTATTGCTCGGCGGCACCGGTCATCTTGTTCTGGCGACCCAGCGCCAGGATCTGCGTGAAGCCGACGTAAAAGAACAGGCCTTCCATCAGGCAGGCGAAAACGATCAGGGACTTCAACAGGGTCTGGTCGTTTTCAAGCGTGCCGGTCTTGAAGTTGGGGTCGGAGATGGCGTCGATGAACGGGATCAGGAACTGGTCCTTGTCTCGGATCGATTGAACTTCGTTGTAGGCGTTGAAAATCTCGCCCTCGTCCAAGCCCAGAGACTCGGTGATGTATTGGTAGGCGTGTGTGTGAATAGCTTCTTCAAAAGCCTGGCGCAGCAGAAACTGGCGGCACTCCGGCGCGGTGATGTGGCGGTAAGTGCCCAGCACAATGTTGTTGGCGGCCAGCGAGTCTGCGGTGACGAAAAAGCCGAGGTTGCGCATGACCAGGCGGCGCTCGTCATCGGTCAAACCATTGGGGTCTTTCCAAAGTGCGATGTCGCGGGTCATATTGACTTCCTGCGGCATCCAATGGTTGGCGCAGGTTGCCAGGTACTTTTCCCAAGCCCACTTGTATTTGAAAGGCACCAGCTGGTTGACATCGGTCTGGCCATTGATGATGCGCTTGTCGGAAGCTTTAACCCGGCGATGCACTGCCGGCACGGCAGGTGCTGAGGAGTCAGACACGGTAGGCTTTGCGACAGGCTGAACAGGTGCCATGGCACCATCGTTGAGCATGCGGGGGAGTGTGTTGGCTTGAGGCTGCGCTGAAAAAAGCGGATGCTCCATCGAGCGGCTGTCGGTAGAGCTGCTGGCAAGCGGAGTTGGCAGTGATGGTTTGACTTCTTCGTCCCAGGTCAACATAGATGTTTCCAATAACTTCGGATTATGAAAGCAGCGAGAAAAAATGAAAAGTTATTCATTGAAATCGCTGAAGTGAGTGTTGTTCTATTGCATCGAATTCAAGCGCGCCAGCAAGCGGGCGCGCATTCGATTTTTATTGGCAGGCTTCACATCCCGGGTCATCGATAGCGCAAAACTTGATGTCGGTCGCAGGCGATGCGGACAGTTGCGCATGCGCGGTGGCGGCAGCCGCGTCCATTGCATTCATGCTGCCGGTGTCACTTGTGTTGCCCGATGCCACCGAGTTGAGTTTTCCAGCCTGCACCGTTGATTTCTCGGCGTGCGTAGCGCCCATGGTGCGCAGGTAATAGGTGGTCTTGAGGCCGCGCAACCAGGCCAGCTTGTAGGTGTCGTCGAGTTTTTTGCCGGATGCGCCAGCCATGTAAATATTCAGGGACTGGGCCTGGTCAATCCACTTCTGGCGACGGGAGGCTGCTTCAACCAGCCAGGTGGCGTCGACTTCAAAGGCCGTGGCATACAGCGCTTTGATTTCTTGCGGTACGCGATCGATCGGGCGCAAGGAGCCGTCAAAGTGTTTGAGGTCGACCACCATCACGTCATCCCACAGGCCCAGACGCTTGAGGTCGCGCACCAGGTAGCCGTTGATCACCGTGAACTCGCCCGACAGATTGGACTTGACCGAGAGGTTGCCAAAGCAGGGCTCGATGCAGGCGTCAACGCCGATGATGTTGGAAATCGTGGCCGTCGGTGCGATGGCCACGCAATTGGAATTGCGCATGCCGTGGATGGAGATCTTGTTGCGCAGAGCTTCCCAGTCCAGTGTGGATGAACGGTCCACTTCAATATAGCCGCCACGCTCTTTGGCCAGCATGTCCAGGGTGTCCAGCGGCAAAATGCCTTTGTCCCACAGTGAGCCCTTGTAACTGGCGTATTTGCCGCGCTCTTTGGCCAGCTCGGTCGACGCCCAGTAAGCGTAGTAGCAGATGGCTTCCATGGAGGTGTCGGCAAACTCCACTGCCGCCTGGCTGGCGTAAGGGGTGCGCAATTCGTACAGGCAATCTTGAAAGCCCATCAGGCCCAGACCGACCGGGCGGTGGCGCATGTTGGAGTCACGGGCCTTCTTGACGGCGTAGTAGTTGATGTCGATCACGTTGTCCAGCATGCGCATGGCCGTTTTGATCGTTTTCTTGAGCTTGTCGTGGTCCAGCACCTTGGTGCCGTCCGGGCCGTCTTTCAGGTGCTGCACCAGATTGACCGAGCCGAGGTTGCAAACGGCGGTTTCGGTTTCGCTGGTGTTGAGCGTGATTTCTGTGCAGAGATTCGAAGAATGCACCACGCCGCAATGCTGCTGAGGAGACCGAATATTGCAGGCATCCTTGAAAGTGATCCAGGGATGGCCGGTTTCGAACAGCATCGAGAGCATCTTGCGCCACATGTCAATGGCTTGCAGCTTGCGCGAAGGCTTGATCTCGCCGCGCTCAGCGCGGGCTTCATAAGCGGTGTAAGCCTTTTCGAACTCAATGCCGTACTTGTCGTGCAGGTCAGGCACGTCGGATGGCGAGAACAGCGTCCAGCTGCCTTTTTCCATCACGCGGCGCATGAACAGGTCAGGAATCCAGTTGGAGGTGTTCATGTCGTGCGTGCGGCGGCGGTCGTCGCCGGTGTTTTTACGCAACTCCAGGAATTCTTCGATATCCAGGTGCCAGGTCTCCAGGTAGGCGCACACGGCGCCTTTGCGTTTGCCGCCCTGGTTGACTGCGACTGCCGTGTCGTTAACCACTTTGAGGAAAGGCACCACGCCTTGCGACTCGCCGTTGGTGCCCTTAATATGAGCGCCCAGGGCGCGCACCGGGGTCCAATCATTGCCCAGGCCGCCGGCAAACTTAGACAGCAGTGCGTTTTCTTTGATGGCGTCGTAAATGCCGCCCAGGTCATCGGCGACCGTGGTCAGGTAGCACGATGACAGTTGCGAGCGCAAAGTGCCTGCATTGAAGAGGGTTGGCGTGCTCGACATGAAGTCGAACGAGGACATGATTTCGTAGAACTCGATGGCGCGCGTCTCGCGGTCAACCTCGTCGAGCGACAGACCCATGGCCACACGCATGAAAAAGGCTTGCGGCAGTTCGATGCGCTGCTTGCGCACGTGCAGGAAATAGCGGTCAAACAGAGTCTGCAGCCCCAGGTAGTCAAACTGCATGTCACGTTCGGGCTTGAGTGCCGCACCAAGGCGGGCCAAGTCAAACTGCAGCAGTTTTTCGTCCAGCAACTCGTTATCGACACCCTTCTGAATGAACTTCGGGAAATACTCAGCGTAGCGGGTACCCATGGCTTCGTGGGCGACTTCTTCGCCCAGGACTTCGCGGCGGATGGTGTGCAAGAGCAAGCGCGCAGTGGCGTAGGTGTAATCGGGGTCTTTTTCGATCAGTGTGCGGGCAGCCAGGATGGAGGCCTTGTAGACCTCGTCAATCGGCACGCCGTCATACAGATTGCGCATGGTTTCAGCGACGATGGGGTCGGGTTTGACCTCGTCACCCAGGCCGGCGCAAGACGCTTCGATCAGCGCTTGCAGGCGGCGCACATCGAGCGCGACTTTCTGGCCGCGGTCAATGACATGCAAAGAAGCGATTTCAGGCATCTGGTGGCTGGCCTGGCGTGAACGCTCGAGGGCGCGCTCTTGCGTGCGCTTTTCACGGTAAAGCACATAAGCGCGAGCGATTTCATGGTGACCGCCGCGCATCAGGCCGAGCTCGACCTGGTCTTGCACATCTTCAATGTGGAAAGTACCGCCGCCCGGGCGCGAACGCATCAGTGCGCGGATCACCGCCTGGGTCAAGCCATCAACGGTTTCACGAACGCTGGCAGAGGCCGCACCCTGCGTGCCATGCACAGCCAGAAAGGCTTTCATCATGGCGACCGCGATCTTGTTGGGCTCAAAAGGAACGACGGCACCGTTGCGGCGAATGATCTGGTACTGGCTGTACGCCGTGGCGGCGGTCTGTGCTTCGCTGCCTGCAGTGGCTGTGCCTTGGCCGGCTGGCAAGCCGGCTGTCGTTTGGATGCTGGTGTGCATGAATTTCCTAAGTTATATGGTTTGTGTGCGACTGAGTCAGCAATGGTGGGACTGTGTTTTCAGCGGTGGCGTGTTGGTTTTTTTGTAATTTTGGCGCTTGGGCAAATGTATTAAATCGCATTTGGCTCAAGAAGCCTAAGCACTATATCTAGTGTCGGCAACTTATTCAAGCACTACATGTAGTGTTTTTTTGATGAATCACCAAATTACACATCTGTAACGTTTAGGTTGATTCAGGGCTAACCCCAAGTTGGGGTGGCCGGCTCAGTTTGAGCTTGTATGGGTAGGAAAGTTCACAGCCGACAGGCCCAGGGCGCGTTGGAGTGCGGACCACTGAAAACCGTTTCCCGGGTCTTGCTTGCGGCCGGGCGCCACATGCTCATGGCCTGCGACATGCGCAATCGGATAGGCCTGCAGCAGTGCCGCGCCCAGGCTGGCCAGGCTCTCATACTGCGCGTCTTCGAAGCGCTGGCCCTCTAAACCCTCGAGTTCAATGCCGACCGAGTGGTCATTGCAATTGGACTTGCCGCGGTAAAAAGATTCGCCGGCGTGCCAGGCGCGGTCATCGCAGCTGACGAACTGCCACAACTGCCCATCGCGGGCGATGAAAAAATGCGAAGAAACTTTCAGGCCGCGGATACTGCGGAAGTAGTCGTGTGAGTCCCAGTCCAGTGTGTTGGTGAACAGGCGTTGCACCTGGTTGGTGCCATATTGACCAGGGGGCAGGCTGATCGAATGAATCACGACCAGCTCGGTGAGCGTGTCTGCGGGCCTTGCGCCAAAATTCGGCGAGGCCAGATGCCTGGCAAAGCTGTACCAGCCGTCTTGCCACAAAGGCGTGCTCGTCAGGGTGTTGTGATCAGTGGCGGCGGCTTGCACGCAGTTTCAGCTTTCAGCCTGAAGCCGGTGCGCTTCACTGCAGTAAACGCCGCGCCCGCCCGTCAAGGCTTCGTTCAGCGGCATATGCACCGCACAGACGTCGCAGGCGATCACTTCTGTGGTTTGCAAGGCCCTGCCCTTGCTGCTGGCTTGAGGCGCTTGTTGCTTGCGGGCTTTTTCAGCCAATGAGGCGCGGCGCTTGCCTTGCCACAGCCAGATCACGGCCAGCACCAAAGCCAGTATCACAAGGTATTTCATGCGCGCTGCAACACGACTTCAAGGACAAAGCGCGAGCCGGCGTAGCCCAGCAGCAGCAGTCCCGAGCCTAGATAAAGAACTTTGCGTGCGGTGCGGCCGCGCCAGCCCAGTCGGGCCCGCCCGATCAGCAAGCCGGCAAAGCTCAGCCAGGCCAGTACCGAAAAAATGGTCTTGTGGTTCCACATGGACTTAAGCTGAGGACCGTACAGCGTTTCGGCAAACAACCAACCGGCCAACAAAGAGGCCGTCAGCAAGATGAAACCGGCTTCGACAAAGCGAAAGGTCAAACGCTCTAACTTAAGTAGGGGAACGCCAGTATCTGCTGCCAGCGCCGTACGCATGGAGAGTTCCGCCCGGCTGATCAACCAACCATGCAACAGCGCCGCGCCAAACAGCCCGTAAGAAGCAATGCCCAGGGCCCAGTGCAGCGGCAACCAGGGGGAGGCAATTTGGGTGTAGCTGGAGCCCGGGAACACCATAGACAGCAGCACCACGGCAGCGCCCAGCGCAGACAGCGCCCAACGTGCCCGCAGCTCCGGGATCAATTTGCTTTCAATCGCGTAGACCAGCACCACCATCCACACGGTCATAGAAAGCGCCGGTGCAAAGCCAAAGCGCGGGGGGTCCCCCAACAGGCCTTCGGCCAGCGTCAGGGCCTGAAAAAAGCAAGCGGCCAGCAGAACAGCGCTGGCTGCGGCTGCGGGCAGCCTCTTGCTTGCCAGCGCCAGCAGGCCGTACAAAAGTACAGCTGCGGTCGCCATGGCCAGGCCGAACGTTGGGCTGAAAGCTAAAATCATTTGTACAGTTTATCCCGAGCTGCTTGTTTTAAACAACCTTTGCTCCATGCGTGGAGCCAACCCATGGCCTCAGCCCTCACCGACAAACTCTCCCGTCTCGTTAAAGAAATGCGCGGCCAGGCCCGCATCACCGAGTCGAATGTGCAAGACATGCTGCGCGAAGTGCGCATGGCTTTGCTCGAGGCCGACGTGGCTTTGCCGGTGGTGCGCGACTTCATTGCCCGCGTCAAAGAAAAAGCCCTGGGCCAGGAAGTCATGGGTTCGCTCTCGCCGGGTCAGGCGCTGGTCGGTATCGTCAACCGCGAACTGGCCGCCACCATGGGCGAGGGCGTGAGTGACATCAATCTGGCGGCGCAACCCCCGGCCGTGATTTTGATGGCCGGCTTGCAGGGCGCGGGCAAAACCACGACCACCGCCAAGCTGGCCAAGCACCTGATAGATAAGCGCAAGAAAAAAGTGCTGACGGTCTCCGGCGACGTTTACCGCCCGGCCGCCATTGAGCAGCTCAAAACCGTGACGGCACAAGCTGGCGCCGAATGGTTCCCCAGCAGTCCAGACCAAAAACCGGTGGACATTGCCCGCGCCGCGCTCGACTACGCCAAACGCCACTTTTTTGATGTGCTGCTGGTGGATACCGCCGGCCGCCTGGCGATTGACGAAGCCTTGATGGCCGAGATCAAGGAACTGCACGCCGTGCTCAAGCCGG
>CANNNH010000022.1 GCA_947505915.1 Comamonadaceae bacterium | reverse complement strand
CTGGCCAAAGTGGTGTCTGTCCAAAAACCGTATGCATGGACCGAAACAGAGTGGAAGCTCGGCTCGGGTTACGGCGTGCAAAGCGCGCCGAAGTTCCATGTGGTCGCCTATGACTTTGGTGTGAAGAAAAATATTCTTCGCATGCTCGCCGAGCGGGGCGCGCGCATCACCGTGGTGCCGGCGCAGACGTCTGCCGCTGAGGTGCTCAAACTCAAGCCCGATGGTATCTTTTTGTCCAACGGCCCCGGCGATCCTGAGCCTTGCGACTACGCCATTGCCGCAGCCCGTGAGCTGATCGAGACCGGCATTCCGACTTTTGGTATTTGTCTGGGCCACCAGATCATGGCGCTGGCCAGTGGTGCCAAGACCTTCAAGATGAAGTTCGGCCACCACGGCGCCAATCACCCGGTCAAAGACCTGGACAACGGGCGCGTCAGCATCACCAGCCAGAACCACGGATTTGCGGTGGATGAGAAATCTCTGCCCCCCAATTTACGTGCCACCCACATCAGTCTTTTTGACGGCACTTTGCAGGGCCTGGCCCGCACCGATAAGCCGGCGTTTTGCTTTCAGGGTCACCCGGAAGCCTCGCCCGGCCCCCATGACATCGCCTACCTGTTCGACCGCTTCACGGCGTTGATGGAGGCCGCAGCGCAGACTGCCGGAGTTCAATAATGCCCAAGCGCACAGACATTCAATCGGTCCTCATCATCGGGGCCGGCCCCATCATTATCGGCCAGGCCTGCGAGTTCGACTACTCCGGCGTGCAAGCCTGTAAAGCGCTGCGCGAAGAGGGTTACAAGGTCATCTTGATCAACAGCAACCCTGCCACCATCATGACCGACCCGGCGACTGCCGACGTCACCTACATTGAGCCCATCACCTGGCAGACAGTGGAGAAAATTATTGCCAAGGAGCGCCCCGACGCTATCCTGCCGACCATGGGCGGGCAGACTGCGCTCAATTGCGCGCTGGACCTTTGGCGTCACGGCGTGCTCGACAAATACAAGGTGGAACTCATAGGCGCCACGCCCGAGGCCATCGACAAGGCCGAAGATCGTCTCAAGTTCAAGGACGCGATGACCAAGATCGGCCTGGGCTCGGCCCGTTCCGGCATCGCCCACAGCATGGACGAGGCCTGGACAGTGCAAAAAACACTGGGTTTTCCCACCGTCATCCGCCCCAGCTTTACGCTGGGCGGCACCGGCGGCGGTATCGCCTACAACTCTGAAGAGTTTGAGACGATTTGCAAGCGCGGCCTCGAAGCCTCGCCCACCAACGAGCTGTTGATTGAAGAGTCACTGCTCGGCTGGAAAGAGTACGAGATGGAAGTGGTGCGCGACAAGGCGGACAACTGCATCATCGTCTGCTCGATTGAAAACCTGGACCCGATGGGCGTGCACACCGGCGATTCGATCACGGTGGCACCGGCGCAAACGCTGACCGACAAGGAATACCAGATCCTGCGCAATGCCAGTTTGGCTGTGCTGCGTGAAATCGGTGTCGATACGGGTGGCTCGAATGTGCAGTTCTCTATCAACCCGGTGGACGGCCGCATGGTCGTGATCGAGATGAACCCACGCGTTTCGCGTTCGTCGGCCCTGGCCTCCAAGGCAACAGGCTTCCCGATCGCCAAGGTCGCGGCCAAACTGGCCATCGGCTACACGCTCGATGAATTGCGCAACGACATCACCGGCGGTGCCACGCCAGCCAGCTTCGAGCCCAGCATCGATTACGTGGTCACCAAGATTCCGCGTTTCGCGTTTGAGAAGTTCCCGACTGCGGATTCGCGCCTGACGACGCAGATGAAATCGGTCGGTGAAGTGATGGCCATGGGCCGGACTTTCCAGGAATCGTTCCAAAAAGCCCTGCGCGGCCTGGAAGTCGGCGTGGATGGCATGAACGAGAAGACGCAAGACCGCGAAGTGCTTGAAAAAGAGTTGGGTGCGCCCGGCCCCGAGCGCATCTGGTACGTCGGCGATGCTTTTGCCCTGGGCATGAGCGTGGACGAGGTTTTCGCGCTGACCAAGATCGATCCCTGGTTTCTGGTGCAAATTGAGCAGATCGTCAAAGTCGAGCTCGAACTCGAAACCATGTCGCTGGAGCAGATTGATGCGCCCACCTTGCGCGCTCTCAAGCAAAAAGGTTTTTCAGATCGCCGCCTGGCACGCCAGCTCAAAACCACAGACACCGCCATCCGCGACAAGCGCAAGGCACTCGGTGTACGACCGGTTTACAAACGGGTCGACACCTGCGCGGCCGAGTTCGCCACCAACACCGCCTACATGTACTCGACCTATGAGGCCGAAGGCAGCGAATGCGAAGCCGCGCCCACCGACAAGAAAAAGATCATGGTGCTGGGCGGCGGTCCGAACCGCATCGGCCAGGGCATTGAGTTCGACTACTGCTGCGTGCACGCGGCGCTGGCCATGCGCGAAGACGGTTACGAGACCATCATGGTCAACTGCAACCCCGAAACCGTATCCACCGACTACGACACCTCGGACCGCTTGTATTTCGAGCCGCTGACGCTCGAAGACGTGCTGGAGATCGTTGACAAAGAAAAGCCCTTGGGCGTGATCGTGCAGTACGGCGGTCAGACGCCTTTGAAGCTGGCGCTGGACCTCGAGCGCAACGGCGTGCCCATCATCGGCACCTCGCCCGACATGATCGACGCGGCCGAAGACCGTGAACGCTTTCAAAAGCTCTTGCATGAGCTCAAGCTGCGCCAGCCGCCCAACGCGACGGCCCGTACCGAACCCGAGGCGCTTGAAAAAGCTGCCGCTCTCGGTTACCCACTCGTGGTGCGCCCTAGCTATGTGCTGGGTGGCCGCGCCATGGAAATCGTGCACGAGCAGCGCGATCTGGAGCGTTACATGCGCGAAGCCGTGAAGGTCAGCCATGACTCGCCGGTGCTGTTAGATCGTTTCCTCAACGACGCCATCGAGTGCGATGTAGACTGCATCCGCGATGTGGCCGGCAAGACGCTGATCGGTGGCGTGATGGAGCACATTGAGCAAGCTGGTGTTCACAGCGGCGACTCGGCGTGCTCCCTGCCGCCGTACTCGCTCAGCACTGCCACGGTCAACGAGATCAAGCGTCAGACAGCTGCTATGGCCGCGGCCCTGAACGTGGTCGGTTTGATGAACGTGCAGTTCGCCATTCAGAATATCGACGGCCAGGACGTGATTTACGTGCTGGAGGTCAACCCAAGGGCTTCGCGCACTGTGCCTTTCGTCAGCAAGGCCACGGGCATACAGCTGGCCAAAGTGGCGGCGCGCTGCATGGTCGGCCAGACGCTGGCGGGACAAGGCTTCACCCAAGAAGTCACCCCGCCTTACTTCAGCGTTAAAGAAGCCGTCTTCCCGTTCGTGAAGTTTCCCGGCGTGGACACCATCCTCGGCCCTGAAATGAAATCCACCGGCGAAGTCATGGGCGTGGGCAAGACTTTTGGAGAAGCTTTTGTCAAGTCGCAGCTCGGTGCGGGCACCAAGCTGCCGACCGCCGGTCGAGTCTTCCTCACTGTCAAGAACAACGACAAGCCGCGTGCTGTGGCTGTGGCGCGTGCGCTGGTTGACATGAAGTTTGACTTGGTCGCTACCAAGGGAACTGCCGCGGCCATTCAGGCAGCCGGCATTACCTGCGGTGTGGTCAACAAGGTCACTGAAGGCCGGCCGCATGTGGTGGACATGATCAAAAACAACGAGATCGTGCTGGTCATCAACACCGTGGAAGAGCGCCGCAACGCGATTGCCGATTCGCGGCAGATCCGCACCTCGGCCTTGCTGGCGCGTGTCACCACCTTCACCACCATTGCCGGTGCCGAGGCTGCAGTACAGGGCATGGCGCACATGGACAACCTCGGTGTGGTGTCCCTGCAAGAGATGCATGCACAGCTCATTTGAGGTTTTTATGGCTCCCGGGCAATTGCATTAAACTCAATCCTATAAATACGCCGCCGCCAGTTGTCTGGCGGCGGTTTCGCTTTTGCAGGAGACAAGATCCCGATGACCACCTTACCGATTACCAAACGCGGCGCAGAAAAACTCAAAGCCGAGTTGCATCAACTCAAGACGGTAGACCGTCCGTGGGTGATTGGCGCCATTGCAGAGGCCCGCGCTCAAGGTGACTTGAGTGAAAACGCCGAGTACGACGCCGCCAAAGACCGGCAAGGTTTCATTGAAGGACGGATTCAAGAAATTGAAGGCAAGTTATCGGCCGCGCTCATCATTGACCCGCAGTCGGTTGATGCAGATGGCAAGGTTGTTTTCGGCTCCACCGTGGCGCTGGAAGACGAGGACACCGGCGACAAGGTGACCTACCAGATCGTCGGAGAAGACGAGGCTGATTTGAAGCAAGGGCTGATCAATATCAGCTCGCCGATAGCACGTGCATTGATCGGCAAGTCCGAAGGTGAAACCGCAGAAGTTGTGGCACCAGGCGGTATCAAGCGTTACGAGATCATGGCGGTCAAGTACATCTGATGCCGGCCTTTCAGGCGCGCGCAGCGGTTTTTCTGGCAGCGCTTTGGTGGGGCAGCCTGAGCGGCCTGGGTTTTGTGGTGGTGCCTCTGCTGTTCAAGCACCTGGGCACGCCAGCCGAGGCCGGCGCCATGGCTGCCAAACTCTTTTCTGCGCAAACTTGGGTTTCAGTGGCTTGCACCATGCTGCTGCTACTGATGTTGAACCGCAAAGACGACGAGCCAACTCAATCCCATGCCGATACTCGCAAAGTCACGGCCTGGGCCGTGGCCGGCTTGTTGCTGGCCTTGCTGGTTGAGTTCGGCGTAGCCGCCCAAATTGTCAATGCCCGCGCCAGCGGCGGCGACCTACGTTTGTGGCACGGCTTGGGCAGTGCCATGTACTTTGGGCAGTGGCTCTGCGCGGGCCTGGCGCTCTGGCGTCTTTCTTCCCGGCACTGAGCCGGGCTCCTTCTGTCAGGCAGCGCTTTCGGCCGCTTGCAGTGTGTTGACCAGCAGCATGGTGATGGTCATGGGGCCGACACCGCCCGGCACCGGGGTGATGTAGCCAGCCACCTCTTTGACGCCCGGAAAATCCACATCGCCGCAGAGCTTGCCTTCTTCGTTGCGGTTCATGCCCACGTCAATCACCACCGCGCCCGGCTTGACCATGTCTGCCGTCAGCACATTGCGCTTGCCAACAGCCGCCACAATCACGTCGGCCTGCAAGGTCATGGCTTTGAGGTTGGCGGTGCCGCTGTGGCAGATGGTCACTGTGGCATTTTGTTGCAGCAGCATCAAGGCCATGGGTTTGCCGACGATGTTGCTGCGCCCGATCACCACGGCATGTTTGCCGCGCAGGTCGTAGCCCTTGCCGCCGTTGAGCGACTCCAGCATCTTCATACAGCCGTAAGGCGTGCAAGGCCAGAAGCCGGGCTGACCGACCATCAGGGCGCCGGCACTGGCCACATGAAAACCGTCCACATCTTTGGCCGGTGATATGGCTTCAATGACTTTTTGCGCGTCTATGTGCGCTGGCAGCGGCAACTGCACCAGAATGCCGTGGATGGCCGGGTCCTGGTTCAGGGCCTCAACGCGGGCCAGCAGGTCGGCTTCGCTCAAAGTGGCGGGGTATTGCTCGAGCACCGAGTGCAGACCATTGTCTTGACACGCTTTGACCTTGTTGCGCACATAGACCTGGCTGGCCGGGCTGTCACCAACCAGAATCACCGCCAGGCCCGGCGTGACACCTCGGGTGCGCAGCGCGGCGGTACGGCGTGCGACGTCGGCACGCAGCTGGGCTGAAAGTGCGTTGCCGTCAATAAGTTGTGCGGTCATTGTTTGTTTTTAAATTAAAACGCCCGCAGTTTGAAAGCCACGGGCGTTGTGTTGAAACTGGCCGATGCGCCGGCTTTAGTTTTTGGGTGCGGTGCTGGAACCCAAAGCAATTTTAAGTAAATCGGCCACGGTGTTGGCGTTCAGCTTTTCCATGATGTTGGCGCGGTGCGCCTCCACCGTCTTGATGCTGATACCCAGGTCGTCGGCAATTTGCTTGTTGAGCCGGCCGGCCACAATGCGCTCGAGTACTTGGGCTTCACGCGAGGTGAGTTTGGCGAGGAGGGCGTCGCGACTGGCTGAGTGTTGGTGTTCTGTGAAGGCGTCTTTGGCCTGGTCCAGCATGCGTTCAACCAGGCTCACCAGCGCATCTTCTTCAAAGGGCTTCTGGATGAAATCCATCGCGCCTTTTTTCATGGTGTTGACCGCCATGGGCACATCGCCATGACCGGTGATGAAAACGATGGGCAGTGGCGACTTGCGCTCAACCAGCCTGTCTTGCAACTCCAGCCCGGTCATGCCACCCATGCGGATGTCAACAATCAGGCAGGCTACTTCGCGGGGGTCATAGCGGCTTAAAAAAGTTTCTGCTGAGTCATAGCAGCGCACCCGGTAGTCTTTGCCTTCCAGAAGCCACTGCAAGGAATCGCGCACACCTTCGTCGTCATCGACAACGTAAACGGTGCCTTTTTTCGGAATCAAGCTCATGCAAATCCTTTAACCATCAAAGTGTGCTTTTGCCATCTTTGACGCCAGCCGGTTCAGCGGGAGTCAATGAAACAGTCAGCAAGGGATTGACCGGGAGCCAGAAGGTAAACCGGCATCCGACAACCTCTTTGCCATTGTAGAGGTTCTCGGCATCTAATCTGCCCTGGTGAGACTCCACAATACTGCGGCACAACTTCAGGCCAATGCCCATGCCTTCTGCTTTGGTGGAGTAAAAAGCTTCATACAGCCGCGCGCTGACTTCCTCAGAAAGTCCCTTGCCGGAATCAACGATGGAGAATTCGACAACGCTCTGCTTCTCGATCTGTTTGGGCACCACCCTGAGCTCTACCGTTCGACGCGAGTTGGGTCGTTTGGCCTGCTCAATGGACTCGGCGGCGTTCTTCATCAGGTTGATCAGCACCTGCTCAATCAGGATGGGGTCCACCATGATGTTCGGCAGGCGCGCAGCACTGTAGTGACTCAGGCGCACATGGTGGCGGCGCAATTCAATATCCGCCAGCTCCAGCGCGTTGCTGATCATCGTTGCAACATCCGACATACTGCGGTTGGGTTCGCTGCGTTTGACGAAAGAGCGTATGCGTTGAATGATCTGGCCCGCCCTGTGCGCCTGGCGGCCTGTTTTGTCCAAGGCGACGAGCAGCTCTTCGGTGCTGATAGTTTTGCGCTGGATGCGCGTGACCATGCCATTGCAGTAGTTGTTGATGGCAGTCAGGGGCTGGTTCAACTCATGCGCCACGCTGGAGGCCATTTCCCCCATCGTGATCAGCCGGCTGGCGGACTGCGCACGCTCGGCTTGCAGCGCTGATTGCTCCTCAGCGCGACGTCTGGGCGTGATGTCCGTGGCTATCACCATCTGAGCCAGACGGCCATCAACCCAAGTGAGATAGCGCGAGCGCACTTCCAGCCACTTGCCGAGTTCAGGGATGAAAATTTCAGCATTTTCAGTCAGGGCGGCGGTCAGCGAGTCGGTCGGTAATCCGGCCAATCCATCGACCTCATCCAGTGCGTCATTGTTTGGGGTGACCGCGGGTACGCCGGCCAGCGCAATCAGGTTCATATGGCCTAAGACATGGGCGCCGAACCAGGCGCGGTACATCTTGTTGGCAAACAGAATTTCCTCGCTGCCCAAGGGCGCCACAGACACAGCCGCATCCAGCCCTTCGAGCACCGTGGTGAAGCGCTCATACGAGTTGGACAATTCTTCCCGGATGCGCTTGGGTTCGGTGATGTCAGTCATCGATGTCATCCAGCCGGCTTGCTGGCCGCGCGGGTCAATCAAGGGCGACACATACATGCGCGCGTCAAAAATGCGGCCGTTCTTGCGCTTGACCCTGACTTCGAAGCCGCCTGGTGTTGAGCGGCCTTTGAGCTCATCTTCCAGTCTGGCGCTTAGCAACTCCCTGTCCTTCTCAGGCCAGTAGGGGAAAGGCGCAACCAGGCCCACCAACTCCTGCTCTTCCCAGCCGGTCATCTGGCAAAAGGCCGGGTTCACGTAGGTGATGCGGCCTTGCAAGTCCAGCGCGCGCATACCTGTGAGCATGGAGTTCTCCATAGCGCGTCTGAAATTGGTTTCAGTGATCAAAGCCTCCTGCGCCTGAACGCGCCGGCGGGTGTGTCGCCAGGTTCCAAGCAGCATCCACACCGTCAGCACGCTGAGCGCACTGACCAGCCAGAAAAAGCCGCTGCCGATCACACCCAACGAAGCCCGGTAACTTTGAGCACGTATCAACAGGCCGTTACCTACGGGCGATACAGGGACTTCGTATTCGGGCGCTGCATCTGTCCAGGGCAACAGTCTGGCGGCTTTGCTGCGCTGCGGCGGCAGTCCCCCGGCAAGCACTTGGCCTTTGTCATCCACCAGAGCCACAGCGTATTTGGCGTTGACTTCGGTTGGAACACCAAATCGAAGCAGGCCTTCTAAGGCGTACTCGCCAACGATGACCCCCACAAACCGACCTTGCTCATTCATCGGCACATGCAATTGCAGTGTGCCTGTTTTGTAGCGGGGATCACTCTCCAAAATGATGGGGCGCGAATAAACCGGCTGTTTGATGTCGCGGGCCAGTCCGTAGCTGGCCTCGGTTTCCCCGCTTTTGATTTGATCGCCCACCCCCCGCACTGTTGACGGGCCTGCGCTGGGGGAGGCGTAGAACAGTCGCACCCGGCGGCGAGCGTCAACCCAGCTGACCGCACGCAACTCGGGGTATTGGTTGACCAGCGATTCAGCCTGCGAAATGAATTCTTCAGCCTGGATCTCTGTGCTGGAAACATCCCTGCCCAGGCGCATCAATTGTTCTTGACGCTCGAGCAGCCGCAGCCTGAGCCTTTGCTGCGCATATTCGACATCGCGACGCACGGCCTCTTGTTCCCGGTCCATTTCTTCGATGCGCAAGTAGCCGAAGGCGGCAACCACTGCCGCGAGAAACAAAAATACAGCAAACAAGGGCCCCAAAGTGACAAATCGGTCTTGCCGGGACGGCGTTTGTTTGCGCCACCAGCGTCGCCACCAACCGAGTGCAAACTGGGTGGCAGGCAGTTGCGCGTTTCTTTGCGCTGGGGTGGATGTGGTGCTCGGCATCTGAACAATCAGTTTATAGGAGGGCTGGCGCCCGCCCTGTTGATGCGCTTGCTAAATTGACCGGGAGCTTGCCATAATTTCTTAATGTGAAATCAATCAGCACTATTTGAAATTAATTAAAAAATATGCCAGAATCAGGCATGCGTCCAAATCCGGTTACAAACCAGATTGGAAAGAGGTTTGATGCGTGAATGCCTACCCGGTAGCTTTCGTCGTTAACAAACCCATCAGAAAAAATTAAATTTTTTAGCAGGAGACAAACATGGCTGCCAACCCCCAGCAAACTGGTTCTGAAGATCTTCAATCGGCCTCGGCCGATATCGCCAAGGACAAAGATCAGCAGGAAACGCGTGAATGGATGGACGCCCTGTCTGCCGTCATCGAGAGTGAAGGCCCGGAGCGTGCGCACTTTCTGCTCGAGCAACTGCTCGAACATGCGCGAGAAAAAAGCATCGACATGCCTTTCTCGGCCACCACCGGCTATGTCAACTCCATCGAAACCGACCAGGAAGAGCGATCACCCGGCAACTTGGCGATTGAAGGGCGGCTGCGTGCTTACATGCGCTGGAACGCCATGGCCATGGTGGTTAAAGCCAATCGGCTGCACCCCGTCGATGGTGGTGACCTCGGCGGTCACATCGGCTCCTTCGCTTCGCTGGCCAGCATGTTTGGCGCCGGCTTCAACCATTTCTGGCACGCCGAAAGTGAAAACCACGGCGGCGACTGCCTGTACATCCAGGGCCATGTGTCCCCTGGCGTTTATGCGCGTGCTTACCTTGAAGGCCGGCTGACCGAAGAGCAGTTGCTCAACTTCCGTCAGGAGGTCGATGGCAAGGGCTTGTCGAGCTACCCGCATCCCAAGCTGATGCCTGAGTTCTGGCAGTTCCCCACTGTCTCCATGGGCCTGGGCCCGCTGATGGCGATTTACCAGGCGCGCTTTCTCAAATACCTGCACGCCCGCGGCATTGCCAACACCGAAAACCGCAAGGTCTGGGTGTTCTGCGGCGACGGTGAGATGGACGAAGTCGAGTCCATGGGCGCCATCGGCCTGGCTGCGCGTGAAAAACTCGACAACCTGATCTTCGTCATCAACTGCAATTTGCAGCGCCTGGATGGCCCGGTGCGCGGCAACGGCAAGATCATTCAAGAGCTCGAAGGCGAGTTTCGCGGTTCCGGCTGGAACGTGCTCAAGCTAATATGGGGCAGCAACTGGGACCCCCTTTTGGCGCGCGACAAAGACGGCGCCCTGCGCAAAGTCATGATGGACACGCTGGACGGCGACTACCAGGCCATGAAGGCCAACGACGGCGCCTACGTTCGCAAGCATTTCTTCGGCAAAGACCCCCGCACGCTCGAGATGGTTGCCAAGATGAGCGATGACGACATCTGGAATCTGCGCCGTGGTGGTCACGATGCACAAAAAGTCTACGCCGCCTTTCATGCAGCGGTGAAGCACAAGGGTCAACCGACTGTTTTGTTGATCAAGACCGTCAAAGGTTTTGGTATGGGCAAAATCGGCGAAGGCAAGAACAACGTTCACCAGACCAAAAAACTCGCTGACGAGGACATCAAGGCCTTTCGCGACCGTTTCAACATCCCGATCCCCGACAGCCAGCTGGCCGACATTCCTTTCTACAAGCCCGCGGAAGACACGCCGGAAATGCGTTATTTGCACGAGCGCCGCAAAGCGCTGGGCGGCTATTTGCCGCACCGCCGGGTCAAGGCTGACGAGCAGTTCACAGTGCCGCCGCTGGAGACCTTCAAGTCAGTGATCGAGCCGACCGCCGAAGGCCGTGAAATCTCGACCACGCAAGCCTATGTGCGCTTTTTGACGCAGCTGCTGCGCGACCAGGCGCTGGGCCCGCGCGTCGTGCCCATCCTGGTGGACGAAGCGCGTACCTTTGGCATGGAAGGCCTGTTCCGCCAGATCGGCATCTACAACCCTGATGGACAAAAGTACACCCCGGTCGATAAAGACCAGGTCATGTATTACAAGGAAGACGTCAAGGGCCAGATCCTGCAAGAAGGCATCAACGAAGCCGGCGGCATGAGCAGCTGGATCGCGGCGGCCACCTCTTACAGCACCAACAACCGCATCATGGTGCCGTTTTACGTGTACTACTCGATGTTCGGTTTCCAGCGCATCGGCGACCTGGCCTGGGCGGCGGGCGACATGCAAGCCCGCGGCTTTTTGCTGGGCGGCACCTCCGGTCGCACCACGCTCAACGGTGAAGGCCTGCAGCACGAAGACGGTCACAGCCATATTCTGGCCGGCACCATTCCAAACTGCATCAGCTACGACCCGACCTTCGCGCACGAAGTCGGTGTGATCCTTCACCACGGCTTGAAGCGCATGGTCGAGCGTCAGGAAAACGTGTATTTCTACATCACGCTCTTGAACGAAAACTACGCCATGCCCGGCCTCAAGGCGGGCACCGAAGAGCAAATCATCAAAGGCATGTACCTGTGCAAAGAGGGCGCCAAGCTGACGCCCCGTGTGCAGTTGCTCGGCTCGGGCACGATCTTGCGCGAATCCATTGCAGCGCAGGAACTGCTCGAAAAAGACTGGGGCGTTGCTGCCAACGTCTGGAGCTGCCCGAGCTTCAACGAACTGGCGCGCGACGGCCAGGACGCTGAGCGCTGGAACCTTTTGCACCCCACTGACAAGCAACGCGTGTCTTTTGTCGGCCAACAACTGGCCAAGCACCCCGGCCCGGTAGTCGCTTCGACCGACTACATGAAAGCCTTTGCCGAGCAGATTCGCCCATTCATTCCCCAAGGCCGTGCCTACAAGGTGCTGGGCACCGACGGTTTTGGCCGCAGTGATTTCCGCAGCAAGCTGCGCGAGCACTTTGAAATCAACCGTCACTACATTGTGGTGGCCGCGCTCAAAGCCCTCAGCGAAGAGGGCACCGTCCCGACGGCCAAGGTGGCCGAGGCGATCAAGAAATACGGTATCAAAGCCGACAAGATCAACCCGCTTTACGCCTGATTCATACGCACAGAGACGGACTCAAGGAGACAAAAATCATGGCACTGATAGATATCCAGGTTCCTGACATCGGTGACTTCGCCGAAGTCACAGTCATTGAACTGCTGGTCAAACCCGGCGACACAGTCAAGCCCGAGCAATCGCTGCTCACCGTGGAGTCCGACAAAGCCTCTATGGAGATCCCATCAAGCCATGGTGGCGTGGTCAAAGAGTTGCGCGTCAAACTCGGCGACAAAGTCAAAGAAGGCTCGATCGTGCTGGTACTGGAAGCTCAAGCCGCTGGTGCGCCGGCGCCAGCCGCTGCACCTGCAGCTATACCCGCACCAGCACCCGCACCCGCTTCTGCGCCGGCGGCAGCTGCCATTTCAGTCCCGGTCGCGGCTGTAGCGGCTGCTGTTTCCAGTGCGCAAGCCATGCCCGCGCATGTGCCTGGCGCAGCGACTGACAAGTTGCCGCATGCATCCCCTTCAGTGCGTAAATTTGCACGCGAGTTGGGCGTGCCGCTGGCTGAGGTCAAAGGCTCCGGACTCAAGGGCCGCATCACGCCCGACGATGTGCAAGGTTTTACCCGTGCCGTCATGGCGGGCGATGTGCGCACGCAGGCCCAGTCTGCCAAGTCACCCGCCGGAGCCGGCAGCGACGGCGCAGCTTTGGGTCTGATACCGTGGCCGGTCGTTGACTTTGCCAAGTTCGGCCCGATTGAGCGCAAAGACATGTCGCGCATCAAAAAGATCAGCGGCGCCAACCTGTTGCGCAATGCCATCATGATTCCGGCCGTCACCAACCACGACGACGCCGACATCACGGAGCTTGAAGCTTTTCGCGTATCCACCAACAAGGAAAACGAAAAGAGCGGCGTGAAAGTGACCATGTTGGCCTTCCTGATCAAGGCCTGCGTGGCTGCACTCAAGAAGTACCCGGAGTTCAACAGCAGCCTGGACGGCGATGCCATCGTCTACAAAAACTACTGGCACATTGCTTTTGCCGCTGACACACCCAACGGCTTGATGGTCCCTGTCATCAAGGACTGCGACAAAAAAGGCGTCTTGCAGATCAGCCAGGAAATGGGCGAACTCGCCAAAAAAGCGCGAGACGGCAAGCTCGGCCCTGCCGACATGAGCGGCGCGACTTTCACCATCTCCAGCCTCGGCGGTATTGGCGGCAAGTATTTCTCGCCCATCATCAATGCACCTGAGGTGGCGATTCTGGGCGTGTGCCGCTCCACCATCGAACCCGTCTGGGACGGCAAGGCTTTCCAGCCACGCCTGATGTTGCCCTTGTCTTTGACCTGGGACCACCGCGTGATTGACGGCGCCGCTGCTGCACGCTTTAACGTTTACCTCGGCCAGATTCTGAGCGACTTCCGCCGCGTTCTCCTCTGAATTTGAGGATCAGACCACTTTAGGAAATTTATGGCCACCATTGAAATCAAAGTTCCCGACATCGGCGACTTCGCCGAAGTCACCGTCATTGAACTGCTGGTCAAGCCCGGCGACACCATCAAGCCCGAGCAAAGCCTGATCACGGTGGAGTCTGACAAAGCCTCTATGGAAATACCATCGAGTCAAGGCGGCGTGGTCAAAGAGCTGAAGATCAAACTCGGGGACAAAGTCAAAGAAGGCACAGTCCTGCTGCTGCTAGAAGTCGCAGGCGCTCAGGCTTCGTCTGCCCCGGCGCCTGCAGCCACGCCCGTTACAGCCATGGCGGCCCCCGTTACGGCTGCGGTGGCGGCAGCCCCGGCACCTGCGGCGTCATCTTTCGGCGGCAGCGCCGACATCGACTGCGACCTGCTGGTGTTGGGCGCCGGCCCCGGCGGCTATTCGGCAGCGTTCCGCGCAGCCGACTTGGGTCTCAAGGTCGTGATCATCGAGCGCTACGCCACCTTGGGCGGCGTGTGCCTGAACGTGGGTTGTATCCCCTCCAAAGCCTTGCTGCACGTGGCCGCCGTCATGGACGAAGTCAGCCACATGGCAGACCTGGGCGTGGACTTCGGCAAGCCGGTGGTCAACATCGACAAACTGCGCGGCCACAAAGAAAAAGTCATAGGCAAACTCACCGGCGGCCTGGCCGCCATGGCCAAAATGCGCAAGGTCACCACCGTGCGCGGCTACGGCGCTTTTGTTGGCAGCCACCATGTGGAGGTGGAAGAAACCACCGGCGACGGCCAGCAAAAAACCGGCTCCAAGAAAGTGGTGGCTTTTAAGAAGTGCATCATCGCCGCCGGCAGCCAAGCCGTGCGCTTG
>CANNNH010000021.1 GCA_947505915.1 Comamonadaceae bacterium | reverse complement strand
TGTCGGTCGCAGCGGCTGCCACAAAAGTACCGGCAAGAGCAGCGGCACGCCCAGCGCCCGCCAGTGCCAGGGCAAGCGCATCACCAGCAGCAAGCCGCCGGCCACACCGGCCAGCGCGCACCACAGCGGCACCGCCGCCTGACTGATGGTGGCCATGGGCCAAGCAGCCAACACTTGCAAAAAACTCATCAGCAAGCCCGTCAGCCAGGCCGACACACTCCACAAGGGCGGCATCATCACACCCAGCAAAGCCAGCGGCGTGACCAGCAGCGTGACCCAGGGAATCGCCAGCGCATTGGCCAGCAAGCCGACCACAGAAACCTGGTTGAACAATAGCAAGCTCATGGGCGTCAGCGCCAGGGTGATGACCCATTGCTCGCGCAGCATGCCCACCAGCCGACCTATGGCGCTGCGCCACCAGGGTCGCTGCAACGCAGCCTCGTCAAGGGCATGCGCAGTGCCATCAGATGCCTCGGGGTTGGCGGCAAACAAAATGCCCACCGCCACGAACGACAACCAGAAGCCTGCTTGCAACAAAGCCCAAGGATCAAAAGCAACAACCACCGCCATGGCCAGCAGCCAGACATGCGGCCAGGCCCATTGACGCCCGCTCTGGCGCAAGGCCACCACCACGGCCAGCATCCACACCGTGCGCTGCGCCGGCAAGCCCCAACCCGAAAAAGCTGCATACGCGACGGCCAGCGCCAGGCCACCCCAGGCCGCCACGCTGCCGGCGGGGCAGGCTAAACACAGCGCCGGCGTCAAGCGGGCCGAGCCCCGCCACAGCGCACCCAGCAGCCGTGAAGCCAGCCACGCAAAGAGCGTGATGTGCAAGCCCGAAATGCTGATCAGGTGCGCCACGCCCGTGGCCCGGAAAACATCCCAGTCACTACGCTCAATGGCAGCCTGGTCGCCCATCACCAGCGCCGCCAACACGCCGGCCAGTTGGCGGTCGGCCACGCGCTCAAAAATAGCTTCGCGCACGCTCTGACGAGCCCGCTCTATGCTGTGCCAAAGACCTGTCCAGGCCGGCGCGACCAGCTTTTGTGGCGGCGTGTCGCGCAGCCCGGCGCGCACATAGCCGCTCGCCTGCACGCCCTGCTCCCAAAGCCGCAGCTCATAGTCAAAGCCATGCGGGTTGCTGTTGCCGTGTGGCGCTTTAAGCCGCACCGTTATCTGCCAGCGTTCGCCTGCGCGCATGGGCTGCGGCAGGCGTTGCAATTGCAGCAGGGTCTCGGCCCGGTCGGCCATGTCTTCCGGCGTGTCTGCAGCCGTCACAACAACAGCCTGGGGCCGCGGCCCCATGAAAAAGCCCGAATACCAACCCAGCTCAATGAGCGGCGGCAAGCGCACGGCTTGGCCTTCCAGCTGCGCAGACTCGACCCGCAATTTAAAACGCAGTGCGTCTTCACCGGCCTGCGGCATGGCCGCCACTGTGCCTACGATCTGCAGGTCACGCCCCTCCAGCGCCGGGTTCAGTGCCTGCGCCTGAAAGTCCACCGCACGCCAGCCTGTTGCACCAAAGCCTGCCGCCAGCCCCGCCAGCAGCAAGGAGGCCATGCGCATCCAGACACCCGCGCCAGCCCTGAGCGGAACACGGCGCGAAACGCCGAACAAACCCAAGGCCAGTAACAGCACGACTGCAGCCAGGCAGCCCTGGTAGATCGACACCGCTGACAGACTGGCCTGCTGCAACTGCAAGGCCGTGCCCAGCACCCCACCCGCCAGCAGCCCGGTTGGCGCTGTACCTGCATGCATAGAAATTGAAGGCTGAGGCAAAGGCGGTCTTTCAGAAATTATTCATTCTGATTTGCTCAGCAAAGACTGACAAGGCCGTACGCACTTGCGGCGCCGTATCTCATCTATAGTGGTACCGCCGCATCAACTTGCGAAACCAACACAACAAGGAAAAACATGACAAACAGCAGCTCTGCCGCCATTTACGCCAAGCTCCAAGCCCTGGGCATTGAGTTACCCCCGGTGGCTACGCCCGCCGCCGCTTACATGCCCTTTGTGCAAACGGGCAACTTGATTTTTTTAAGCGGCCACATCGCCAAAAAAGACGGCAAACCCTGGCTGGGGCAGTTCGGCAAAAACATGAACACCGAGCAAGGCAAGCTGGCTGCACGCGCGGTTGCCATTGACCTGCTGGGCACACTGCACGCCGCGCTGGCCGTGAACGGCAAAGACCTGGGTCATGTCAAGCGCATCGTCAAGCTCATGAGCCTGGTCAACTCGACCGGCGACTTCACCGAGCAGCACCTGGTGACCAACGGCGCCAGCGAACTCATTGGTGAACTATTCGGCAGCGCCGGCGCACACGCACGCAGTGCTTTTGGCGTGGCGCAGATTCCGTTCGGCGCCTGCGTTGAAATTGAAATGATTGCCGAAGTCAGCTGAGCAAGGGTGCTGCCGGCGCCAATGCAAAAAGGCTTCAGAACCTGCGCTCTGAAGCCTTTTAAGTTTGTCTCAGCGCACGGCTGAGACCGGGTTAACGCAGGGCTTAGTAGCCGCCGCGGCCACCGCCGCCGCCACCACCGTAGCCGCCACCGCCGGAGCGATCGCCGCCACCACCACCGTAGCCACCGCCACCACCGCCGCCGAAACCACCGCTGCGTGGAGGACGTGCCTCCATCGGACGGGCTTCGTTGACTGTGATGCTACGGCCACCCAATGACTGACCGTTCATGCCGGCGATTGCGGCTTGAGCTTCAGCATCGTTGCCCATCTCGACAAAACCAAAGCCTTTGGAGCGACCGGTGTCGCGTTCCATCATGACTTTGGCGCTGGAGACAGAACCGTATTGGCTAAAAGACTGTTGCAGATCTTCGTCACGCACCGTGTATGGCAGGTTGCCGACGTAAAGTTTATTGCCCATGGGGACTCCTCAAAAATACATATAACAAAAGCGATTGGGTCCCGAAAGCACAACAAACTTTAAGAGTACCGCCGTAGCGCGCGAAACTGACCGATCACCAAAATTGTGCAAATATTTTGGTATTTGCACAACGGCATTATGCGCTAACTTGCAGGCTGTAACCAAGAACTGCTAATAGACAGCGTTTTGACCCTTTTTACCAACAAGTCGCCGATACCAAAGAAGTTTAGGGCGAATGGGCGTAGGCTTCGCCTCGTGACATTCACATGACTTAAAGTCATCAAAAAGTAATCACAAGGTGGTAATTTTCTGGTTTGGATTTTATAATTTCAGCGACCCCAAACCATCGTCATTCAACGCAGATGAAAACGACACCCCTCAAACCATCCGTAACAAACATGCCCGACAACGGGCAAGCGCGGGTGATCCACAAGCAATTCGAACTTTTCGGGCCAGGTTCACGGGCCCTAGCGCCCAAGAGCATCGATCGACAAGCCAAGGCTGACTCCATCCCCCGCACCATCAGCGCACTTGGCAAGGCAGACTCACAGCTGCGCGAGAAAACCCAAACCGGCGAATAACAGCGCTTTGGGGACACCTTCACAAAGCCGGTTTTAAAAGCACAGCCGGTCTGTGGGGTGATGACACCAATGGATAGATAATTCAGTCATGACTAATACATTTGAATTTGGTGAAAATCACCCAGGCTATCCTGTTCGCGTCTTGAACGAGCGTGAGGCTCGGGGCGCGGCCGGCATCATGCTCGTGCTTGCCATCGTTGCCTTCATGAACGCATGGCTCAAAGGCGATTTCATGCCCACGAAATTCACTGTCGTGGCGTTCTTCGTTGACTTCTTCATCCGGGTCGTCATCAACCCCCGCTACGCCCCTACGCTCATCATGGCGCGGTGGATGGTCAACAACCAGACTGCTGAGTACGTGGGCGCGCCACAAAAGCGCTTTGCCTGGGGGATGGGACTAGGCTTGGCATCATTGATGATGTTCCTGGTCGTACTCCAAGATGTGCGCGGGCCCATCAACATGATCATCTGCCTCATCTGCCTCACGCTGCTGTTTTTAGAGACATCATTTGGCATCTGCATCGGCTGCAAGTTGTACAACGTGTTCAACAAAGAAAAAGCGCAACTCTGTCCGGGTAATGTCTGTGCAATCCAAAACCGTGAGCCCATCCAGATGGTGTCGCGTACACAAGTGCTGATTGCTGCGGTCTATGTGGCAATGCTGCTTGCCTTGTTACCCACCCTTCGCGCCGCAACACCACCGCGGGTCAACACCAGCCAGTCGCCAGAAGAACGCTGCCGTGTTCCCGAGTTCGCCAAGCAATTGGGGCACGAAGAAAAGTGGAAGCTACACAACGGGTGTTAATTTAGCCTTCGGGTCTAAAACTATCCTGCCGACAGACTATTCCCGGGCAGACCCCTCACTCCACCCGCACCACCCCCGTCGGCTTGAACCCCAAATCCGCCACCTTGCCTTTTTTGGCACGTGCTGTGCGGGCGTTGTTCAGGCTGCGGATTTCCAGCGTTTCTTCTCGCTCTTTGGCGCCGCGGCCGATGCCGGCGATCTTGATGCTGCGGGTGTAGGCGGCGGCACCGGCCAGTTGGTCTTTGGCTTCGAGGTCGATGAGCATCAAGCCCCGGCCGCCTTTTTCCATCAGCTTGAGTTCGTCGATGTCAAACGTCAAGATGCGGCCGCCCGTGGAGGCGCAGGCCACGTGGGTGGCCTCTGGCAGCAGCTGCGCGCCGGAGGTGCCGGCCGCGTGTGATGGCCGGCACAGGGTTTCGCCTTCGCCCAGGGTGATGAAGGCTTTGCCGCTTTTGTTGCGCGAGACCATACTCTCCACACTCGCCAAAAAGCCGTAGCCGCCCGAGTTGGCCAGCAGCAGTTGGGCTGCGGCGGGGCCGGCGAAGTAATGCGCCACTTGCGTGCCGGCTTCCAGGTCGATGAGCGTGGTGACGGGCTGGCCGTCGCCGCGCGCGCCGGGCAGCGCGGCCACGGGCACCGAGTACACGCGGCCGTTGCTGCCGAACACCAGCAGCGTGTCCACGGTGCGGCATTCAAAGGCGGCGTACAGGCCGTCGCCGGCCTTGAAGGCGAAGCTGGCGGCGTCATGGCCTTGGCCGTTGCGCGAGCGCACCCAGCCTTTGTCGCTGACCACCACGGTCACCGGCTCGTCAACCACCTTGACTTCGAGCACGGCTTTTTTGTCGGCCTGGATCAAGGTGCGGCGCGGGTCGGCAAAGATTTTGGCGTCGGCTTCAATTTCTTTGACCATGAGGCGGCGCAGCGCCGTGGGGTTGCCCAGAATTTCTTCAAGCTTGCCCTGCTCTTCGCGCAGGCTGCTGAGCTCTTGCTCGATCTTGATGGCTTCCAGCCGGGCGAGCTGGCGCAGGCGAATCTCAAGGATGTCTTCGGCCTGGCGCTCGCTGAGCTTGAAGCGCTCGATCAGCGCGGCCTTGGGCTCTTCAGCCTGGCGGATGATGGCAATCACTTCATCAATATTGAGCAGCACCAGCTGCCGGCCTTCCAAAATGTGGATGCGCGCCAGCACTTTGTCGAGCCGGTACTGCGAGCGCCGCTCGATGGTGGTCTGCCTGAAAGAGATCCACTCACTGAGCATTTGCCGGAGTGACTTTTGCGTGGGCCGGCCGTCCAGCCCCACCATGGTCATGTTGATGGGCGAGGAGCTTTCCAGGCTGGTGTGCGCCAGCAAGGTGTTGATGAGCTCGCTTTGCTCGATGCGGCTGGTCTTGGGCTCAAACACCAGGCGCACGGCGGCGTCTTTGCTGGACTCGTCGCGCACCACGTCGAGCACGGCCAGCAGGGTTTGCTTGAGCTGCACCTGGTCCTGGCTGAGGGCTTTTTTGCCGAGCTTGACCTTGGGGTTGGTGATCTCTTCAATTTCTTCGAGCACGCGCTGGGTGCTGACGCCGGGCGGCAGTTCGTTGACGACCAGTTGCCACTGGCCGCGGGCCAGGTCTTCGATCTTCCAGCGGGCGCGCACCTTGAGCGAACCGCGGCCGGTGCGGTAGGCGGCGGCGATCTCGGTGGCGCTGGAGATGATTTGCCCGCCGCCCGGGTAGTCGGGCCCGGCGATGAAGCCGGCAATGGCTTCGTCGCTGAGGCTGGCGTTTTTGATGAGGGCGATGCAGGCGTCGGCCACTTCGCGCAGGTTGTGGCTGGGGATCTCGGTGGCCAGGCCGACGGCGATGCCGCTGGCGCCGTTGAGCAGCGTGAAAGGCAGGCGCGCCGGCAACTGGCCGGGCTCTTCGGTGGAGCCGTCGTAGTTGGGCACGAAGTCCACCGTGCCTTCGTCGATCTCGTCCATCAGCAAGCTGGTGATGCGCGACAGGCGGGCCTCGGTGTAGCGCATGGCGGCAGCGCCGTCACCGTCACGGCTGCCGAAGTTGCCCTGCCCGTCGATCAGCGGGTAGCGCTGCGAAAAGTCTTGCGCCATGCGCACCAGCGCGTCGTAGGCGGCCTGGTCACCGTGCGGGTGAAAGCGGCCCAACACGTCACCGACCACGCGGGCGCTTTTGACGGGCTTGGCACCGGTGGCGCCATTGGCACCGCCAAAGCCCAGGCCCATGCGCGACATGCTGTACAAAATGCGGCGCTGCACGGGCTTTTGGCCGTCACACACATCGGGCAAGGCGCGGCCTTTGACCACGCTGAGCGCGTATTCCAGGTAAGCGCGCTGAGCGTAAGAAGCCAGGCAGTCCTGGTCGGCCGGCTCTGGGGCTGCGGGGGGTGCGTCGGGGGTGAATAAATCCATGGCGGTTCAGTGGTCAGTAGAGGTTGGCAAAAGCAGGCTTGAAGGAGGGCTAAGGGCTGGTGCCAGAAGCAGGCAAAACAGTCATCACAGGAGCCGAACGCAGCAAAGGTTGCGGGCCGGCGTCGGGCAGCATGTTGCCCCGGCCCGAGGCACCGCCCACCATTTCCATGCGCACACGGCCGGGCACGACGGCGACACCTGCAGCAGGCGGCACATCGGCCTGAGACAGCACTTGGGGCTTTAAAAATGCGTAGAGCTGCAGCACCGTTTTGACATAGTTTTGCGTCTCGGGGTAGTTGGGTATTTTGTTGCCGGCGCGTTGCACAGCGCCTTCGCCGGCGTTGTACGCGGCCAAGGCCAAGTCAAGCCGGCCCGGGAACAGCGCGATAAGGTCGCGCAGGTAGCGCGTGCCGGCACTCAGGTTAACGGCAGGGTCTGTGAGTTTTTGGGCAATGCTGCTGCGGCGGTCGCTTTTAACGCCGTAGCGAGCGGCGGTGGGCGCCATCAGCTGCATCAGCCCGACCGCGCCTTTGGGCGAGACGGCTTGCGTGTCAAAACCCGACTCCGCAGCAATCAGGGCTTGCAGCAATTCAGGCTCAAGCCGGTGCGTTTGGGCCGCTTCTTTGAGCAAGTGTTGTACGGCCTTGTAACGCGGCGACTGCGTGAGGTAGTGCATCAGGCGCGACTGCGCAGGGGTGGCTGAAGCCGGCTCCGGCCGCAGTTGCCGGGGGGCGTCCGGCGCGGCCGGCGGGCTGCTGTTGATTTCCAGCACGCTGCCGCCTTGAACAAACAATTCGTAGCGCTCGTCAAGCCTGGCGTTGGAGAAATGCGCGACGCCACGATCGTCGATATAAGCCCAGATTTGCGCCTGCGCAGCGCCGGCCCACAGCAGCCCGGCGAGCGCTGCCGCAAACAGCGCGGGCATTCGCAGGGGCTTCATGGGCTTAAAGGCTTTCATGGCTTTGATGGCGCAATCCGCGTCAGACGTCGATGTCCACCGCGTCACCGTGCAACTCCATCAGCTCGCGGCGGGCCGCGGCCTCGCCTTTGCCCATGAGCTTGGTGATCAAGCTTTCGGTACTTGAAAAATCAACATTGCCCAGCTGAACCGGCATGAGGCGGCGGGTGTCGGGATTGAGCGTGGTTTCCCACAGTTGCTCGGCGCTCATCTCGCCCAGGCCCTTGAAGCGGCTGATGCTCCAGGCGCCTTCTTTCACGCCTTCTTTGCGCAGCTTGTCGAGGATGGCGTTGAGCTCGCCCGCGTCCAGCGCGTAAACCTTGGAGGCCGGTTTTTTGCCACGTGCGGGCGCATCGACCCGGAACAGCGGCGGGCGGGCCACATACAAATGGCCGGTCTCAATCAGTTTAGGAAAGTGCTTAAAAAACAAGGTCAGCAGCAAGACCTGGATGTGCGAGCCGTCCACGTCCGCGTCGCTCAAGATGCAGACTTTGCCGTAGCGCAGGCCGCTCATATCGGGCGCGTCGTCGGCGCCGTGCGGGTCCACGCCAATGGCCACTGCAATGTCGTGAATCTCGTTGTTGGCAAACAGGCGGTCGCGCTCGACTTCCCAGGTGTTGAGCACCTTGCCGCGCAGGGGCAAGATAGCCTGGCTTTCTTTGTTGCGGCCCATTTTGGCGCTGCCGCCGGCAGAGTCGCCCTCGACCAGAAACACTTCGTTGTTCGCCAGGTCTTTGCTTTCGCAGTCGGTCAATTTGCCGGGCAACACGGCCACGCCCGAGCCCTTGCGCTTTTCAACTTTCTGACCGGCTTTCTGGCGCGACTGGGCGGCGCGAATCGCCAGCTCGGCGAGTTTTTTGCCGTACTCGACGTGCTGGTTCAGCCAGAGTTCGAGAGTGGGACGCACAAAGCTCGAAACAAGCCGCACCGCATCACGCGAGTTCAGGCGCTCTTTGATCTGGCCCTGAAACTGCGGGTCCAGCACCTTGGCTGACAGCACATAGCTGGCGCGGGCAAAGACGTCTTCGGGCAGCAGCTTGACGCCCTTGGGCAGCAGCGAATGCAAGTCCACAAAGCTTTTGACAGCGGTAAACAAGCCGTCGCGCAGACCACTTTCGTGCGTGCCGCCGGCGCTGGTGGGAATCAAATTGACGTAGCTTTCGCGCACCGGCTGGCCGTCTTCGGTAAAAGCCACGCACCACTGCGCGCCCTCGCCTTCGGCAAAGCTTTCGTGCGCGGCGTCGGCAAAGCCTTCGCCTTCAAAGAGCGGAATCACCGGATCGCCGGTGAGTGTTTGCGTGAGGTAGTCACGCAGGCCGCCTTTGTAAAGCCAGGTTTGGGTTTCTTTGGTCTTTTCGTTGATGAGCGTGACGCTGACGCCGGGCATCAGCACGGCTTTGCTGCGCAGCAGGTGCGTCAGGTCAGCCATGGGCAGGGCCGAGGACTCAAAGTATTTGGCGTCGGGCCAGGCGCGCACGGCGGTGCCGCTCTTGCGGTCGCCCTCTCCGGCGGGGCGGATTTGCAGCGCCTCAACGACGTCGCCGCCTGAAAACACCAAATGCGCAGCCTTGCCTTCGCGCCAGGACGAGACTTCCAAGCGCTTGGACAGCGCGTTGGTCACGCTCACACCCACGCCGTGCAGGCCGCCGGAAAAGCTGTAAGCGCCGCCCTTGCCTTTGTCGAACTTGCCGCCGGCGTGCAGGCGGGTGAACACCAGCTCGATGACCGGAGCGTTTTCTTCCGGGTGCATGCCAAAGGGGATGCCGCGGCCGTCGTCTTCAATGCTGACAGATCCGTCGGTATGCAGCGTGACTTTGATCTTTTTGCCGTGGCCCGCCAGCGCTTCGTCGGCCGAGTTGTCGAGCACCTCTTGCAAGATGTGCAGGGGGTTGTCGGTGCGGGTGTACATACCCGGGCGCTGCTTGACGGGCTCTAGGCCCTTGAGCACGCGGATCGAGCTTTCGGAGTAGTCGGTGGGTAGTTTGGTGGCCATGGCTGTGAAGTGAATTGCGCGGATTGTAGTCCGGGAAGCCTTTAAATACTGTATACAAACACAGTTAAAGGCTTGTTTTTTCTCAGCACTGCAGGCGCTGAATCGTTACAGTTGCACCATGACCTCCACAACAAACCCCTCCGGGGCGCCGGATATTCTGGCGCCCAAACTGTCTATGTGGCAGGTGCTGGTGTGCGGCGCGGCTATCGTCACCCTGTCGATGGGTATACGCCACGGGTTTGGCCTGTGGTTGCAGCCGATCACCCAGGCGCAGGGCTGGACGCGGGAAACCTTTGCCTTTGCCATTGCGGTGCAAAACCTGTCCTGGGGCGTGTTTGGCATTTTTGCCGGCATGATTGCCGACCGCTTTGGGGCTTTTCGGGTCATCATTGCCGGGGCTGTGCTGTATGCGCTGGGCTTGGCCGGCATGGCGCTGGCGGCCACCGGGCTGCTGTTCACGCTGTCAGCAGGCGTGCTGATTGGCGCGGCGCAGGCCGGCACCACTTACGCTGTTATTTACGGGGTGATCGGGCGCAATATCTCGGCCGAAAAACGCTCCTGGGCCATGGGTGTGGCGGCGGCGGCAGGCTCTTTCGGGCAGTTTTTGATGGTGCCGACCGAAGGCTTTTTAATCAGCAGCCTGGGCTGGAAAGAGGCATTGATGGTGCTGAGCGCCGCGGTGCTGCTGATCGTGCCGCTGGCTTATGGCTTGCGCGAAAAAACCACGCCGGGTGCGGCACCGGTCAAGCGCGAGCAGACCATCGTGCAGGCACTGGCAGAGGCTTTCAAGTACCCCAGCTTTCAGCTGCTGATGGCGGGCTATTTTGTGTGCGGCTTTCAGGTGGTGTTCATTGGCGTGCACATGCCCAGCTACCTGCGCGACAAGAGCCTGCCGCCCGAAGTGGCCAGTTACGCGCTTGCGCTGATTGGGCTGTTCAATGTGTTCGGCACATACGCGGCCGGCGCTTTAGGCCAGCGCATGCCCAAAAAGAACATATTGGCCGGCATTTATTTTGCCCGGGCCCTGGTGATTGCCATCTTTATTGCTGTGCCGCTGACGCCCCTGAGTGTCTACATCTTCTCGGCCATCATGGGCATGCTGTGGCTGTCCACCGTGCCGCCCACCAATGCGGCGGTGGCGCAGATTTTCGGCATTCAGCATTTGTCGATGCTCAGCGGCTTTATCTTTTTCAGCCACCAGATCGGCTCTTTCTTGGGCGTCTGGATGGGCGGCTATTTGTATGACCGCAACGGCAGCTACGACATCGTGTGGTACCTCACCATCGCCTTGGGTATTTTTGCCGGGCTGGTGAACCTGCCGGTGCGCGAAGCCCCGATTGTGCGTACGCCGGCACCCGCTGGTACAGGCGCCTGAAGCCATGCGCAAAGTCGCCCTCTGGAGCCTGGCTATTGCCGCCCCGCTGGCGGTGTTTGCGCTGTACACGCGGCCGGCCTTTCTGGTGATGATGGCCGACCAGCTCTGGGCCTGCTTTTGATGAGCGTTTCCCCTTTGCATGGCGACGAGCCGGCTTCTGCGTGGGTGCGCCGCTGGAGTCACTTGGCGCCGGCCGGTGGCAGCGTGCTGGACGTGGCCTGCGGCCGCGGGCGTCACGCACGCTGGTTTGCTGCGCTTGGCCATCGCGTCACAGCGCTGGACAGTTCGGCTGAAGCCCTGGCGGCCATAGGCCTGCCCGCAGAGCGCTGCGAAACGGTATTGGCCGACATTGAAGGCGGACCCTGGCCTTTCCCCGGCCGCCAGTTTGACGCTCTGGTTGTCACCAACTATCTGTGGCGGTCGCTGATGGAAACTCTCTTGGTCAGCATCGCGCCAGGCGGCGTGCTCATTTACGAAACCTTTGCCGCCGGTAACGAAACCGTGGGCAAACCGTCGCGGCCAGATTTTCTCTTACAGCCCGGTGAGTTGCTGCAGCTTTGCCAGTCACTGCGCACCGTGGCCTATGAAGATGGTTTTGAAACCGGTTTGGCGGGGTCCACAGGGCGCTTTGTCCAGCGCATTGCCGCAGTTCGCGAACTGCCAGCCGTCCGGCCCGCTCAACATCGGCTTGCCTGAGCCGACGGCAGGGCTTTGCCGTGTCGCTGTCTGAGTAGAATGCTCTTTGGAACATGCCGCTCTTTGCGGCGCTAACCCGCCTGCAAGGTCAAGGTCCTTTTCACATGAAACAAATCACCGGCAGCATCGTTGCCCTGGCCACCCCGCTGCATGAAGACGGCAGCGTTGACTATCCCACTTTGCGCAAGCTGGTGGACTGGCACATCACCGAAGGTACCGACTGCATTGGCGTGGTGGGTACCACCGGCGAGTCGCCGACGGTCAATGTTGAAGAGCATTGCGAGATCATCCGCGTGGCGGTCGAGCAAGCGCGCAGCCACGGCGCCAAAGCAGTGCCCATCATGGCCGGCTGCGGCGCGAACTCTACGGCTGAGGCCATCGAGCTGACCAAATTTGCTAAAAAAGTAGGCGCCGACTGCCAGTTGCAGGTGGTGCCCTACTACAACAAGCCCACCCAGGAAGGCCAGTACCAGCACTTCAAGACGATTGCCGAAGCGGTCGACTTACCCATGGTGCTCTACAACGTCCCCGGCCGTAGCGTGGCAGACATGCTGCACCCGACCGTGATGCGCCTGACCCAAGTGCCCGGTATCGTCGGCATCAAAGAAGCCACCGGTAATATTGAGCGTGCGCAGTGGCTGATCAAAGAAACACCGGCCGACTTTGCGGTTTATTCCGGCGACGACGGCACCGCCGTGGCGCTGATGCTGTGTGGTGGCCAGGGCAACGTGAGTGTGACTGCCAACATCGCGCCGCGCTTGATGCACGAGCTGTGCATGGCGGCCGTGGCCGGCGATGCCCAGCGCGCCATGCAGATTCAACTGAAGCTTCTGCCTTTGCATAAAAACTTGTTCATTGAAGCCAACCCGATACCGGTTAAATGGGCCATGGCCCGCATGAAACTTTGCGGACCGACCCTGCGCCTGCCCATGACGCAGCTCGAGCCTGCCAACGAAGCCACCGTCGAAAACGCCTTGCGCGTTTGCGGCCTGATCTGAACTGAAGGAAAAAAATTGAAGATTCACATGACCCCGAGCACCCGCATGACCACCTCCGGTCTGGCTGTAGCGCTGCTCTTGTCGAGCTTGGTGCTCAGTGGCTGCTCCACCATCAACGACACCCTGATCGGTGAAAAAATCGACTACAAATCAGGCGCCCAAAAAGGCCCGTCGCTGGATGTACCACCGGACTTGAGCCAGCTCACACGTGACAACCGCTACGCCGTGCCTGGCGTGGCCGTGACGGCCAACACCTTCCAAAGCGACAGGGCCAGCCGTGCCGGCCAGGTCGGCATCGCCGCCAGCAGTGTGGGCGATGTGCGCATTGAGCGCTCGGGCAACCAGCGTTGGCTGGTGGTCAACCGCCCGGCGGACAAGCTCTGGGAGCCGGTACGCGAGTTCTGGAAGACCAGTGGTTTTCAGTTGGCCATCGATCAGCAAGACCTGGGCATCATTGAAACCGACTTTGCTGAAAACCGCGCCAAACTTCCGCAAGACTTCATCCGCAACACCTTGGGCCGCGTGCTTGAAAACCTTTACTCCACCGGTGAGCGCGACAAGTTTAGAACCCGCCTGGAGCGCACGGCCAGCGGCAGCACCGAAATCTTCATCAGCCACAGGGGCATGATTGAAGTGGTCACCACCTCCAGCGGCACCAACACGTCCACCATTTGGCAAGCCAGGCCGGCAGACCCGGAACTGGAAGCAGAATTTTTACGTCGGCTGATGGTCCAGTTGGGCGTCTCGCCAGATCAATCCAAAGCACTGATCGCCGTGGATGCGGCGCGCCAGACTTCCCGCATTGAAACCGTCAACAACCAGCAAGTTCTGCTGGTCGACGACGGCTTTGACCGCGCCTGGCGACGTGTCGGCCTGGGCCTTGACCGCACTGGCTTCACTGTGGAAGACCGCGACCGCAGCAAAGGACTCTACTTTGTGCGCTACGTAGCGCCTTTGTCAGACAACAAATCCAGCGGTTTCTTTGGCAACTTGTTTAGCAGTAAATCCGCCACCCCTTCGCCCCTGAAGTACCAGATTGTGTTGACTGCCAAGGGGGATATGACCTCAGTGACAGTGCTCAATGCTGAAGGCAAACCAGACACCACCGGCAATGCCCAGCGCATTTTCAAAGTGCTCGCCGACGACTTGAAATAAGCACCTTAACTTTCTGAAGGGGTGCTACGGTTTAAAAACCTGGGCAGTGGCAGCACTGGCAATGCCACGCTGGTGCAGGCCCAGGGTATCCGGCACGTGCAAGTGCTGATCGATTGCGGCTTGGGGCACAAGCTACTGTCCGAGCGTCTGCAGCAGGCCGGCTTGGACGAGCAGTCACTCGACGCCATCTTCATCACCCACGAGCACGCCGACCACATTGGTTGCGCCAGGCAGTTCGCCTTGCGCCACCGGGTGCCGGTCTGGATGAGCCGGGGCACTTACTCGGCCCTGGGTAACCCGGACTTTGATGGCTTGCTGCGGCTTGCCGCCGACGGCCAAGCCATCGATCTCGGCGAACTTGAACTGAACCCATTTACGGTGCCTCACGATGCCCGTGAACCTTTGCAACTGAGCTGCACAGACGGCCAGTTCAAACTCGGTGTACTCACTGATTTGGGCCACGCGAGCGAGCATGTGCTGACTCACCTGGCCGGCTGCCATTCCCTGCTGTTGGAATGCAATCACGATACCGGTTTACTGGCCCAATCGACTTATC
>CANNNH010000020.1 GCA_947505915.1 Comamonadaceae bacterium | reverse complement strand
TACCAAAATGGCGAGATCTATTTCGCGCTGACCAATAACAATGCCAGCAACCGCACACCGACCAAGGTCAATGCAGCCAACCCACGTGCTTACATGGACGTGGACGGCAAAAAGGGCGCAGGCAACCCGAACGGCCACATCATTCGTTTCAAAGAAGATGGCCAAAGCGCCACTGCCATGGGCTTTGCCTGGGATATTTTTGTGTTCGGCGCCGAAGAAGATGCCGGTGATGCCAATTTGTCCGGCTTGACGGCTAAAAATGCATTCTCTTCGCCCGATGGCTTGTGGTTTAGCAAATCAACAGGCATTTGCTGGATTCAGACCGACGACGGCGCCATGACCGACGAGACCAACTGCATGCTGCTGGCAGCTCTACCCGGCCAGGTGGGTGATGGCGGTAAGGTCACTGTCAACAATGCGATGACCGTCAGCGGTGCCCAGGTCACGGGCAAGCAGGAAACCTTTATTGGCGCGGCGCTGGGTGAGACCCGTTTGCGCCGCTTCCTGGTGGCGCCCAAAGGTGCTGAGGTCACCGGTATCACCGAGACCGAAGATGGCAAGACACTGTTTGTCAACATCCAGCACCCGGGTGAGAACACACCGGCCCTGGGCAATGCAGCGCAATACACGCTGGAAAGCACCTGGCCAGGTAATGTTGGTTACGGTCCGGTGGGTCGCCCACGCTCTGCGACCCTTGTGATCACGCGCAATGACGGTGGTCTGATCGGCGTTTAATTCAGTGCCTTGTTAAAGAAGCCGCTGCCCCGAAAGGTGCAGCGGCTTTTTTCATGGCCTTAGGTCACAAATGAGTCATTGAACAGACTTTTCATTGACATAGCCAATCGTTAGCATTAGTACAGGTAAAGATGAAGATGAAAATGAAGATGTTTACCTGGTGAATCTCTGAGAAAAAACTCAACAGAAAGAGCAAGCCATGAATAACTTACAGACGTTCCATGCGTGCGCCGTTTGATGTACTAAGCGATACCGGTCCCCAAGGAACGCCGGACAGTGATGATGATGAAAAAGGTCAACGCTTTCGCACCATTTTCATTTCTGACATTCATCTGGGAACGCCCGGCTGCCAGGCGCTGGCATTGATGGACTTTTTACGCACCCACCCCAGCGATACGCTGTACCTGGTGGGCGATATCATTGACGGCTGGCAGCTGCGCCGCAGATGGTATTGGCCGCAGGCCCACAATGACGTTGTCCAAAAACTCTTGCGCCGCGTTCGCAAAGGTTGCCGCGTGATTTATGTGCCCGGCAACCATGATGAATTTGCACGTGATTTCATTGGCCACCACTTCGGCGGGATCGAAGTGGTCCAGGAGGCTGTGCATGTAACGGCAGATGGGCGCAGTTTGTGGATCATTCACGGCGACTACTTTGATGCAGTGGTGCAGTGCGCCAAATGGTTGGCTTATCTGGGCGACAACCTGTATGAATTTACCCTGCGCATGAATCGTCACCTCAATTCTCTGAGGGGCCGCTTGGGTCTGCCTTACTGGTCACTGTCGGCCTACCTCAAGCAAAAAGTCAAAACTGCGCTGAATTACGTGACCGACTTTGAGGAGGCCGTAGCCAACGAGGCTAAAAAGCGCGGGCATGACGGCGTTTTGTGCGGCCACATACACCGCGCCGAAATGCGGATGATCAATGGTGTTTTGTATTGCAACGATGGCGATTGGGTAGAAAGTAGGACCGCACTGGTCGAGCACTATGACGGGCGTCTGGAAATTTTGCATTGGGAGCCTTCCCATGAAGTGCAAAGAACTTCGCAGCCTGCAGAGCTCGTCACGGGTGCGGCTGCCTCATGAAAATTGCGCTGGTCACCGATGCATGGCTTCCGCAAGTCAACGGCGTGGTGACGACTTTGCTCGAGTTGGTCAGAGACTTGGAGTCGCGCCGGCATGAGGTTCTGGTGATTCATCCAGGTCAATTCAAGACCAAACCCTGCCCCGGCTATTCAGGTATTGATCTCGCACAGCGGCCCCGTGAGAAGCTCAGCCGGCAACTCGATGAGTTCTTGCCGGATGCCATTCATGTGGCCACCGAAGGCCCATTGGGCTGGGCAGCGCGTGGCTACTGCCGGCGCAACAAACTGCAATTTACGACCGCTTTTCACACCAAGTTCCCTGAAATTCTCAAAGCGGCCTTGCATGTGCCGCTGTGGATGGGATATGCCTTGTTCAGACACTTTCACAAGCCTTCGTCGGGCATCATGGTCCCGACCCAGGGAGTTCTGGAGATGCTGCAACAACGCGGCTTCAAAAACTTGCGTGCTTGGACCCACGGTGTGGACACTGACTTGTTCCGCTTTCATGGCAGCGCCAGAATCTATCCGCCCTTAGACAAAATTGAACGACCTGTCTCGCTTTTTGTGGGCCGTGTTTCCTACGAAAAAAACATCAAAGCCTTTCTTGAGATGGAGACGCCTGGCACCAAAGTGGTTTGCGGTGTGGGTCCCTTAGAAGAAGCTCTGAAGTCGCGTTACCCGGGTGTGCGCTGGCTGGGTTTGTTGCCACGTGATGAACTCGCCCTGGTTTATGCGGCAGCCGATGTGTTTGTTTTCCCAAGTCGATCGGAAACCTTTGGTTTGGTCATGCTCGAAGCCATGGCTTGCGGCACGCCGGTGGCGGCTTATCCGGTGGATGGCCCGCTGGAAGTACTCAATGCCTCTGAGGGTGCCAAAGGCGGTGTACTGCATGAAGATTTGAAGCTGGCATTTACGGATGCACTCCAGATTCCACGCTGGCAAGCGCGTGAGCGGGCTATGGATTTCAGTTGGGAAGCAGCAGGTAAATTGTTTCAGGCCTACCTTGTGCCGGCAAGGTCGTCTAGCTGATCGTGATACGTGGCCAGCGATTTCAGTGGAGCTTAAGTGAAGTCAGTATTTTTACGGCTAGCACTATTTACCTGGTGCTCTGCCATTCAAGGGTTAAAGGGCAGCGCTTAAACGGCACTAAGGTCTGTAGCTGCCACTGTGGCTACATCTGTATTTTCTGAGCGGACTCTGGAGGACGGCAGCAAGATTGAAAAACATGAGCCCTTGCCCAGAGTACTTTGAATTTCAAGTTGTCCCCCATGGCGCTGTACAACGTGTTTAACGATGGCCAGCCCCAAACCTGTGCCGCCGGTTTCACGCGAACGGCTGCGGTCTACGCGGTAAAAACGCTCTGTCAGGCGTGGCAGATGTTCTGCAGAAATACCCGGACCGCTGTCCTCGACGAAAAAATCAGCACTACCGTCCTTGAGTCTCCAGCCAGCACAAATTACGCCGCCATCGGGCGTGTAACGTACAGCATTGCTCAATAGGTTGGACAAGGCACTCAGCAGCTCTGATCGCGCTCCCGCTATCAGAAAGCTTGGCCCTTCAATGCTGCGGATGTCGTGAGGCGGATGGGAGATCGCATGTGACAAACCCCTGGCCTCAAGGAGTGCTTGGGCGAGTAATTCCTCGCTGCTTAGCCACTCACCCTGTCCGGGCGCGGGGCTGCCCTCGAGACGAGACAGCGTTAGCAAATCACTCACCAAACTTTGCATACGCAGTGCCTGCTGGCTCATTAAGCCGAGGTAGACATTGCGCTCAGGCTCTTGAATAGGCAGAGTTTGCAGAGTTTCTACAAATCCGCTGAGGACAGTCAAGGGAGTGCGGATTTCGTGCGAGACATTGGCTACAAAATCTTTGCGCATCGCTTCTGCCAGTTCTACAGCAGTCACATCTCGGGTGAGCATCAGTTTGCGACTGCTTCCATAAGGGTGAATTTGAATGGATATGCGTGATGGATGCGTTGCACTCGCCCTCACGCCGTTGATTTGGATTTCGGCGCTGAAGTCCGCATTGGCAAGGTAAGCAGAAAAAACAGGGGACCGCACCAGGTTTTGTACATACTGGCCGATGTCGCGTTGGGGATCAACACCCAATTGGTTCGCTGCGGTCAGGTTAACCCATTCAATCCGACCTGAATCGTCGAGCAGCACGACGCCGTTGGGCGATGCTTGAATTGCGGCCAGAAAGTTAGACAGCTTGGCATCACTGGAAAGCCGTTGCTTTTCTAGTTTCTTGAATATTTTCTTACTTCGATCATATATTTCTAACCATATCCCGGAGATTCGAGGCGATGCCGTCAAGTCAAAGTTATTCAGCCATGTCAACAGGCGGGCTGTGCGAAGGGCATCCCATGCGCTCCAGGCTGCGGCGCCAACAGCAGCACCGGCAAAGGTTAAAACAGGTGAGTCATCAAAAAGACCCCAGGCAGCGCCTAAGCTTACCAGGGCCAGCAGTTCAATCGGGCGTCGCGTCATGCCGCCATGACTGGCTTGCCCTGAACAGTCAGTCGATAACCTGCACCTCTGACGGTTTCCACCATACAGGAGGCTTCACCGAGGGATTCGCGCAGTCGCTTGACATGAACGTCAACCGTACGCTCTTCAATAAACACGTGGTCACCCCACACCTTGTCCAGCAAGGTGCTGCGGCTGTGTACCCGCTCGGCATGTTTCATCAGGTAGTGCAAAAGCTTGAATTCTGTCGGTCCGATTTTGAGTTCTTGAGACTGGTATGAAACCCGGTAGGTGCTGGCATCCAGTGTCAGTTGCCCCACCTGTACTGAATCTTTGATTGTTTCAGGAGCGCGTCTGCGCATCAGTGCGCGGATTCGTGCAAGCATTTCTTGCGTTGAAAAGGGTTTGGTGATGTAGTCATCAGCGCCGGCATCCAGGCCTTGGATTTTGTCGGATTCGTCGCTGCGGGCTGTCAGCATGATGATCGGCACGGATTTAGTGCGGTCATTTTTACGCCACTGTCTTGCCAGCGAAGCGCCGCTCTCACCTGGAAGCATCCAGTCCAGCAGGATCAGATCCGGCAGCACCGCATCGACTTCACGCTGGGCGGCAGAGCCGTCATACACAACGGTTGGCGCAAAGCCGTTATGCCGCAGGTTCACAGCGATAAGCTCAGCGATGGAGGGTTCGTCCTCCACCACCAAAACCCTGGGCAGTTTTCTCATTTGACGACGGACTCCACTTGGCTCATTGGCGTGTGACGTACATCCTCGCCTTTGACGATGAAAATAATTTGTTCTGCAATGTTTTTCGCGTGATCGCCGACGCGCTCAATCGACTTGGCGAGGAAAAGCAAGTCAAGGCTTGGCGAAATGGTGCGCGGATCTTCCATCATGTAGGTGATCAGCTTGCGTAAAAAACCGTTGTATTCGTCGTCGATTTCGTTGTCCTGCTTGATGATGGCCACTGCCATGGTGGTGTCAAGCCGAGCAAACGAGTCAAGTGTCTTGCGCAGCAGGGCAGCCGCCAGGTCGGAGGCCACGCGCAATTCTGAGCTGGGTAGATTGCGTGGTGAACCGCTTTGAATGATGGACCTGACCATGCGTGCAATGCGGGCGATCTCGTCACCTGCGCGCTCCAGATTCTGGGTGGTGCGCGAAATTGCCATCAGAAAGCGTAAGTCACGTGCTGTCGGTTGGCGACGGCCAATGGTGGAGATGATCTCGTGGTCAATGCTCATCTCCATCTGGTTGATAACGGCTTCTTTTTCCAGTACCTGTTCTGCTGTTTCCAAACTCAGATGCACCAGTGCATAAATGGCTTGGTGGAGTTGAGCCTCAACCAGTCCGCCCATCTCCAGGACATGGGTTGAGATGGAGTTGAGTTCTGTGTCGAATTGGCTGGAGATGTGTTTGTCGCTCATGATTAACCAAACCTTCCTGTGATGTAGTCTTCTGTTTCGGTGCGTTTTGGCTTGAAGAATATCTGCTCGGTCGCACCGAACTCAATCAGTTCCCCCAGGTACATGTAGGCGGTGAAGTCACTGCAGCGGGCAGCCTGCTGCATATTGTGCGTCACGATGGCAATGGTGTAATCATTTTTGAGCTCATTGATCAGCTCCTCCACCTTGCCGGTAGAGATGGGGTCCAGCGCGGAGGTGGGTTCATCTAGCAACAACACCGAGGGTTTGACGGCCACGCTGCGGGCGATGCAAAGACGCTGCTGCTGGCCTCCGGACAGCGACAGGCCGTTTTGCCCCAGTTTGTCTTTGACCTCGTTCCACAGTGCAGCCTTGGTCAAGGCCCATTCGACACGCTCGTCCATGTCGCTTTTGTTCATGCTCTCGTAGAGGCGAACGCCAAAAGCAATGTTTTCGTAAATGGTCATCGGAAAAGGCGTCGGCTTTTGGAACACCATGCCGATGCGTGCACGCAGCAAATTCAAGTCCTGCTTTGTGTCTAGGATGTTGGTGCCGTAAAAATTGATTTCACCCTCGGCGCGCTGTCCAGGGTACAGGCTGTACATGCGGTTGAGTGTTCGCAGCAAAGTCGATTTACCGCAGCCTGAAGGCCCGATAAATGCCGTGACTTTGCGTTCGGCAATGTTCATGGTGACTTCTTTCAGTCCGCGAAATTTACCGTAATAAAAGTCGAGATTGCGCACCTCGATCGCGTTTTTCAGTTCTTTAAGGGTTTCAGGCATTTTTCAGTCCGGTTTGTATGCAGTCAGTAAAGATTTGATATGAGTCAAGTCAACAGCGTGGCAGCGTTCAAGCGCTCACTTTTTCACGGAAGAAAACCCGTGCCAGGATATTCAAAACCAGTACGGCCATGGTGATAATCAGCGCGCCACCCCAAGCCAAACGTATCCAGTTTTCGTAAGGGCTCATGGCGAATTGAAAAATCACCACCGGCAAGTTGGCCATCGGCTTGCTCATATCGGTGCTGTAAAACTGGTTGTTCAGCGCAGTAAACAAAAGAGGCGCAGTTTCGCCGCTGATGCGTGCAAGGGCTAACAGCAAGCCCGTGATGACGCCACTTTTGGCTGCCCGCAATGTGACCAGGGTAGAGACCTTCCAGCGTGGTGCACCCAGCGCAAAGGCAGCTTCGCGAAGACTTCCCGGTACCAGCCTGAGCATGTTTTCGGTGGTGCGCATCACCACCGGAATAGCAATCAGTGACAAGGCCAGACTGCCTGCATAACCTGAGAACCGGCCGAAAGTGGCCACAGCGATGGCGTATACAAAAAGCCCCAGCACGATGGAGGGCGCCGACAGCATGATGTCGGTGACAAAGCGTGTCAGCTCTGCAGTCTTGCTCTGGTCACCATATTCCGTCAGGTAGATCCCTGCCAAAATACCAATGGGCGTCGACACCAAAACAGACAAACCCACCATCATCAGGCTACCGACGATGGCATTGCGCAACCCGCCGCCCTCAGTGCCCGGTGCCGGCGTGTCTTTGGTCAATAAGTTCCAGTCCAGCGCGGCAATGCCGTTGGAGAAAAGCACAAACAAAATCCACAGCAGCACTGTCAAACCAAGTGCCATAGCGCACATTGACAAAAACAGTCCTTGCGAATTGGCGCGACGACGGCGAGCGTAGAGTTGTTGGTTGAAATTGGTCAACATATCAAATGCCCTTTGCTTTCTCGGTGCGGTTGATCAGCAATTTAGCCATGGCCAACACTACAAAAGTGATCACAAACAGCAGGAACGCCAACGCAAACAAAGTGGCGATGTGAAAGTCTGCCGCCTCACCAAATTCATTGGCCAGGGTGGAGGCAATAGATGTACCGGGGGAGAATAAGGAAGTCGGCATCCGGTTGGCATTGCCGATGACGAAAGTGACCGCCATGGTTTCGCCGAGCGCGCGACCCAGGCCCAGCATGATGCCGCCAATTACGCCGGTTTGCGTATAAGGCAGGACAACGTTGCGGATGACTTCCCAGGTGGTGCAACCCAAGCCGTAAGCCGATTCACGCAGGATGGGGGGTGTGACGTCGAAAACGTCGCGCATGACTGCGGCAATGAAGGGCAGCACCATGAAGGCCAGCACAATGCCGGCCGCCAGAATGCCCATGCCGTTGGTGGAGCCGCCGAATAAAAAACCGACCATAGGCATACCGCCCAGGATTTTTTGCAGCGGCACTTGCAGGTAGTCGGCAAAAAGTGGTGCAAAAACAAACAAACCGAACATGCCGTAAATGATGGAGGGCACAGCCGCCAGTAACTCGATGGCGGTTCCCAGTGGACGACGCAACCAGGTGGGACAGGTTTCTGTCAGGAAAACCGCAATTCCCAAAGCCAGGGGCACGGCGATCAGCATGGCAATGCCTGCGCTGGCCAGTGTGCCGACGATGGAGATGGCTGCACCAAATTCTTCGTTGACGACGTCCCATTCGACACGCCATATAAAGTGAAGGCCAAATTTTTGAAATGCCGGCCAGGCATTGATGAACAGCGAAGCAATGATGCCTGTCAGGGCTAGCAAGACCAGCAGCGAAAAAGTTTGCGTGAGGCGGTGAAAGACGATGTCTTGAAACCTTTGCCGCTTGGCGATACCCACCATGTTCGGCTGGCTGGAATCGGCTGTGACAGCTTCAGACTGTTCGGTTGATGAACTCATACTGGCTTCCATGCTCATGACATTACCCTGGCCATTTTGCTTATTCTAAAAAAACCATGGGCCTGCGCGTTGCAGGCCCACGGAGGGTTTTTGCAGAATTTACTTCTGGATTTGTGACCAGACTCTGCTGCGGATCTGGTCAGTCAAGCTGTTAGGCAGGGCGACATAGTCCAGATCGTCGGCCATTTTGGCGCCATTTTTAAAGGCCCAGTCAAAGAACTTCAGAGCTTCGGCAGAAGCTGCTTTGTCTGCAGGTTGCTTGTACATCAGGATGAACGACGCTGTGCTGATAGGCCAGGATGTGGCACCCTTGGCATTCACCATGGACACGCCCATGCCCGGAACGCTGAACCAGTCTGCGCCGGCTGCAGCAGCGGCAAAGGTCTTGTCATCAGGCGCCACATATCTGCCATCGGCATTTTGCAGTTGCATGAAATTCATGCCGTTTTTCTTGACGTAAGCGTACTCGACATAGCCGACCGAGCCTTTGATGCGGTTGACGTTGGCTGCAACACCTTCGTTGCCTTTGCCGCCGACCGACGAAGCAGCTGGCCACTTGACAGCGGCATTCTTGCCAACCTTGTCAGCCCACTCTTTGCTGATAGCGCTCAGGTAGTCGGTGAAGTTGAAGGTGGTGCCGGAACCATCAGCGCGGTGCACCACAGTGATAGCCACGTCGGGCAGGTTTTTGCCGGGGTTCAGGGCGGCCAGTTTGGCGTCATTCCATTTGGAGATGGTACCCATGAAAACTTCGGCCAGCACGGGGCCGGTGATGCGCAACTCGCCAGGCTTGAAACCATCGAGGTTAAGCACGGGCACGGTGCCGCCGATGATGGCGGGGAATTGGACCATACCGTCCTTGTCCAGATCGGCGCCGGGCACAGGTGCGTCGGTAGCGCCGAAAGTCACGGTCTTGGCGCGGATTTGCTTGATGCCACCGGACGAACCGATGGACTGGTAGTTCATGCCAGTGCCGGTAGCGGCTTTGTAGCCTTCAGCCCATTTGGCATAGATAGGAAAAGGGAAGGTCGCGCCGGCGCCGGTGATGTCGGCTGCCATTGCCGAACCCATGGCGATGCAGGTGAAGACGGTTGCGGCAACCGTTTTGAGCAATGTGCGTTTGATGATCATAGAAGTCCTCGTTGCGGTAGTGAAAAAGACACTCTGGACTTTAGGTTGGCAACATGACATTTGTGTGACAAACGGATCTTGTCATATTTTCTAGTGCCGTGGGGGCGAGCTGGCTGGTCTGCCCCCGCGGCCCATCTTTTCAGGGACTTTTGGCGGTATCCCGGGGAGCTCTCATGGCTCGCCACAAAAGGGCCAAAAAGCTCAGTGCCACAGCCGCCAGGGCCAGTGTTGCAGCTGACCAGAAGCTGCCCGGAACGGGCGCCGCCGGCAGGCTGGCGCTGCCGCCATAGGCCAGGAAATAGCCACCCGCCAAGCCCACACCCCACAGCAGGACCCCGTAGATCAGCAGGGGCACCAGGGTGATGCGGTAGCAGCGCAGCAAAAAGGCGCACAAGGCCTGCACTGAGTCGGCCAGATGGTAGAGCGCCACCCAGCCCAGCAGCGAGGACGCCGCTAAAACCACTTCAGGGTTGCGCGAAAACCAGGCCGGGATCTGCAGGCTGAGAAGCCACAGCAAAAGTGCCAAGGCCGTGGCGCTGAGTGCCGCCAGGCTAAGGGACATACCGACAACCCGCCTGGCCAGTGACGGCTCGCCGGCGCCTATCCAGTAAGACACGCGGGCGCTGCTGGCGATCGCCAATGACAGGGGAACCATGTAAAGCAGCGCAGCCAGGCTGGCGGCAATCTGGTGGCTGGCTGCAGCTACTGTGCCCTGCCGGGCAATGAAAAGCGCCATCAGTGTGAAGGAGGTCACCTCGACCATGTAGGACATACCGGCCGGCAGGCCCAGTCTTGCGAAGCTGGCAATCTGCCGCCAGTCAGGCTTTTCCATGGGGGCCCAGATCCGGTAAGGCCGGTAAATCGGGTTGCTGCGCAAGAGCAGCACTGCCATCAACAGCAAGAAATAATTGACTACCAGCGTGGCCCATGCGCAACCCACAGCACCCTGGGGCGCCAGGCCTGCACCGCCGGCAACAAACCAGATCGACAGAGGAATTTTCACAACCAGCGCGCCGACTTGCAGCCAGGTGACCAGCACCGGTTTACCCAAGGCCTGATTGAGTGTGCTGAACTGCCGAAATAAGAGCGAAGGCGCAAAGGCCAGAGCCAGCACAGCCAGATAAGCGCGCACTTCTGCTTGCATGTCTGGCGGTATGTCGGCCCACTGCAGCAAGCGGCCGGGCAGCAGCAAAACAGCCATGCCGGCACAACTCAACAGCGCGCTCAGGTAAAGGCTCTGGCGAATGGACTGACCCAGCGCGTGATGCTGTTGGGCGCCGCGCATCTGCGCCCAGATGGGCAAAAGCGCCTGAATCACGCCGATCAAACCGACATAAACACTGATGTAGATGGCCGAGCCAACCGACAGCGCAGCCAGCGCCGTGTCACTGTAGCGTCCGGCAATCACGGTGTCTGCCACCCCGAAGGCCATCACTGCCAGTTGCCCCAGCAGCACGGTGCCGGCATGGCGCAAGATGAGCTTGAGTTCTTTCACGCGCCAGGCATCAGGCGGCGAAACACCACCACGTTTTCGCTGCGGTCCATGGGCCGTCGAACCATGATCAAGCGCTGCCATTCGTTTTCAGAAAAGCGCTGTTTCATCATCGCCAGGGAGCCGTTGTCAACCACCATGTAAGGGCAGTTCTGACTTTGTGCGACGGGTCGTAAATCAAGCTTGCTGTGGTAACGCAGCGCTGCGATCTGGGCGGAGTTCAAGCCCAGCACCGAAACGCAGGTGTGCCGATTGACTTGTCTGGCGACTTGCTGGGCCATCGGCAGATAGCTGCGCGCATAGTCCAGCACCGGCAGCCATAAAGTCATCAACAGCAGCCAGCACAGCGTGGCGCCCCCGGCCGGCAGGATCAGAGATTTCCAGATGGCAGCACGTTGCTGGCCGGTGCGCCATTTCACCAGCCAGGCCCAGGCCAGGGTACCGGCCAGTGCCAGCACAAAGGCCAGGGCCGAGAAGCTAGGCTCAAAGCCCGGGGCCAGCTTGGCCACATTGTTCGCCATGGGCCGGGGGACACCGGTTTGCATGGCCACCCAGATCAGCCAGATGATGATCGCGCACGAGGTGAAAAACAGCAGCGTGAACCAATCGATCAGCGAAGCCACGCTGCGTCTGAGTGTGGGCAGCGCAAAGGCCGCCAGCGCCGCCAGCGGCGGCAGACCCAGCAGCAGGGCGCGCTCAAATGCGCTGGTAAAAACGGTGGCTCCTATAGCGACCGCCGCAAACCAAAGAGGCAGCGCCACATGGCGGCTGGCAAGTTGCAGGCGCCAGCGGTACAAGGTCCACAAAGCCAGTGGCCAGGCTGGCCATGGGAACCATAAAAACAAGCGCAAAATCCGGCCCCACTCCGTGCTGGCCCGGCTGGGGTTCAGGGCGTTGAAGTTGACGCGCCAGGCCCACTGGTCCAGCGCATAAGCCAAGGCCGCTGCGCCTGCGGTGGCCAGGGTGATCAAGAGCATCCAGCCCCGGGGGTCTGCCTGCAAGCCCTGGCTGATGGGCGCATGGTCTTCGGTCACACCACCCCAGCGGCTGTGTGACCACTCGACCACAACGCAGCCCAGCCCCAGTAAGGTTGCAACCGCGGGTGCACCGCTCAGGGCGAGCCCCACGATGCCGGTGACAAAGGCGGATGCCGGCCCCAGCACCCGCCAGGGGCTGCGGTAAGGACTGGCAGCCACGCTGTAAAACATCAGCGTTGCAAAGCTGAGTTGGGCCATGCCGGCTGTTGTTTCATGCGATAACTGCGCCAGACCCAGACAAGCCAGCAGCGCCAACAGGCCGGCGTCTGCGATGGCTCTGGCGTAGTCAGTGGGTTTGGCTTCGCCGCCAAAGGCAAAAGCCACGGGTTGGGCTTGCGGGCTGCGTGTGAGGTAGTAAACCGCGTACCAGGTTCCCAGCAGCGTCAACGCCAGCAGCGCCACATAGGGCAGGCGTGCGGCCAGAGCCGGGTCCAGAAAAGGCATCAGCCAGATTGCCGCAGCCCCTAGCCAATAAGGCAGCAGCCCGTCCAGGCCCGCGGTTTGCCCCATCAGGCTGGGTTGCAACCAGCCGCTGCCGGTTTGCGCGAGCTCTTGCATCACGCCAAAAGCGGTGATGTCAGCGCTCTTCCAAGGGCCACGACCGACAAAACCGGGCAGCACATAAGCCACGCCAAACAACACAAGCGCAAGGCGCGGCAGCCTGCGAACCGCAGACTGGGCAATGATGGCGGGGGAGGGCAGGTTCAAAGTAAAAGCGGCAGGTCAGAGGGTTCTGGAAGTAAGCCTGAATGATGACGGATAACCGTGCCTGTTGGGCGAAAAAAAAGCAGCCTGAAACTCAGGCTGCTTTTTATATCGACTCGAAATTCTTCGCAGCTTACTTAGCGGCAGTTTTGCCGAAGCGGTTGCGGAACTTCTCGACACGGCCACCCATGTTGTCCACGGATTTTTGCGTGCCGGTGTAAAAAGGGTGCGATTCGCTGGAAGTGTCCAGCTTGTACAAAGGCAACTCGCGACCGTCGTCCATTTTCACCATCTCTTTGGTGTTGACGCATGAACGCGTGACGAACTTGAAGTTGTTGGACAAGTCCAAAAAGCAAACTTCGCGGTAATTGGGGTGAATGCCGTCTTTCATTTATCTGTTCCTTATTCGATGCGGTAGCCACCCAAGCCATTCCCGGGCACTTTCCACTAAGCCATACATTATGCCACGGTAATAAGCATTTTTATCAGCCGGGGCCGCAAGCGCAGCATCCCTTTAGGGGTGGGTTAAAAGAGGGAAGCCCGGTTGTCCCTTCCAGTAGGGGCCGCGGATCCGGCTAAGCCGGTCCGCAGGCGCAGCGCCCCCTCGGGGGGCAGCTTTTACACAAAGTGAAAAGCGTGGGGGCTTTTATTAACCGCCCCTGCGCATCATGTCAAAGAACTCATGGTTGTTCTTGGTGGCTTTCATGTTTTTAAGCATGAGCTCCATCGACTCGATTTCGTCCATGTTGTACATGAACTGGCGCAAAATCCGCGACTTTTGCAATATCTCGGGGGATAGCAGCAACTCTTCCTTGCGGGTGCCGCTGCGGTTGAGGTTGATGGCCGGGAACACGCGCTTTTCGTACAGGCGGCGGTCCAGGTGAATCTCACAGTTGCCGGTGCCTTTGAATTCCTCAAAGATCACCTCGTCCATGCGGCTGCCGGTGTCGATCAGCGCGGTGCCGATGATGGTCAGGCTGCCGCCTTCTTCGATTTTGCGGGCCGCACCGAAAAAACGCTTGGGGCGCTGGAGGGCGTTGGCGTCCACACCGCCGGTCAGCACCTTGCCGGACGATGGCAAGACATTGTTATAGGCACGGGCCAGGCGGGTGATCGAGTCGAGCAATATCACCACGTCTTTACCGAGTTCGACCAGGCGCTTGGCGCGCTCAATCACCATTTCGGCCACATGCACGTGGCGTGCGGCCGGCTCGTCAAAGGTGGAAGAGATCACTTCGCCGCGCACGCTGCGCTGCATTTCGGTCACTTCTTCAGGACGCTCGTCCACCAGCAGCACCATCATCACGGAGTCGGGGTAGTTGGCGGTGATGGCATGGGCGATGTTTTGCATCATCACGGTCTTGCCGGACTTGGGTGGCGCCACCAGCAAGGCGCGCTGGCCTTTGCCGATCGGGGCAATGATGTCGATGATCCGGCTGGTCAGATTCTCTTCGCCCTTCATCTCGCGTTCGAGCTTGTACTGCTCGCGCGGGAACAGCGGAGTCAAGTTCTCAAACATCACCTTGTGCTTGTTGTCTTCCGGGGCGCCGTCATTGATCTTGTCAAGCTTGTTCAGCGCAAAGTAGCGCTCACCGTCTTTGGGGGTGCGCACTTCGCCTTCGATCATGT
>CANNNH010000019.1 GCA_947505915.1 Comamonadaceae bacterium | reverse complement strand
GCAGGGTTTCCATGAAATTAAGAGGTTCAGCTGCTTGCGCTTCTAACGCTGGCGGCGTGCTGCGAGCGGCTACGGGCTGCTGATCAAGCAGCGATATGGCCACGGGCTCCACCATGCCCAGGGGCAGGGCGGCGGTGGCGTCTTCGACGCTTGGCAAGTCCAGCGCCAGCACCAACTCTGTCTGGCCGTTGACCATGTGGTTGGAGATGATCAGGACATCTTCCCCGTAAAGGGCAATGGCCTTGTCAGTGGCGGTGCGGGTATCGCGGGCAAGTATTCGCTTGAGTTGCATGGCGTTTGACGGTGTTAAGTTGCTGGGACGGCTGAATTGCGCCGCTTACGAGTTGTTCTCGGCGTGAACCGTGTGAATGACTTTGACCATCTGGTCTTCCGGAATTTCGCTGTAAGACAGAATCGTCAGGTCGGTGACCCGAAAGCGCACGGCCTTGGACATCCAGGGGCGAATCGCCGGTGACACCACCAAGACGGCCGGGTGGCCCTGTTCTTCAACCGCACGGGCACCGGAGCGCAGCGCGCTGAAAAGCCGCTCAGACAGGCCCGGCTCGAGCACCATGTTCTGGTTCGGTCCGGTTTGTTGCAGCACGTTGTGCAGCAATTGCTCCAGGCCCGGGTCCAGGGTGATCACGGACAAGCTGTTTTTGTCGTCCACCAGGCCCTGAACGATCATGCGACCGAGCTTGGGCCGGATGATGGATGTCAGCTGATCCGGGTCTTGCGTACGGGTGCAAGCCTCGGACAGCGCCTCAACGATGGTGCGCATGTCGCGGATCGAGACCGACTCGCCCAACACGTTTTGCAGTGTGCGGGTGACTACGCCCAATGACAGCTTGCCCGGTACCAGGTCTTCCACCAGCTTGGGTGATTTGGTTGCCAGTTTGTCCAGCAACTGCTGCACTTCATCATGGCTGAGCAGGTCGGAGGCGTTGTCGCGCAGCACCTTGTTCAAATGGGTGGCCACCGCCGTGCTGGCGTCCACCACTGTGTAGCCCAGCGTGCGCGCGTGGTCACGCTGAGAAGGGTCAATCCAGACCGCGTCCAGACCAAAGGCCGGCTCTTTGCAGGCAATGCCTTCCAGCGAGCCGTAGACCTGGCCGGGATTGATGGCCATTTCACGGCCGACCTTGATTTCGCCTTTACCGCGAACCACGCCTTTGAGCACAATATGGTAAGTGTCGGGGTCGATGTTCAGCGCGTCGCGAATACGCACAGGCTGAATCAAGAAGCCGAGTTCCACAGACAGTTTTTTGCGCACGCCCTTGACGCGCGCCATCAATTGACCGCCGGCCTCCGGGTTGACCAGCGGGATCAGGCCGTAGCCGATTTCCAGGCCAATCAGGTCCACCTGGTCAACGTCATCCCAGTCCAGCTCTTTAGGTTCGTCCAGGGCGCCGCCTTCTGTGGTGGTGGTGCCGCCCGGACCGGCTTGGCTGGCAGACGGCTGGCTGTTGCGCCGCAAAATCATGTAGCCCACACCGGCACAGGCGCTGGCCAGTAACAAAAACACAAAATGTGGCATGCCGGGCACCATGCCCAAAATAGCCAGAATACCGGACGAAATAAACAAGGCCGAGGGGTTCGATAACTGGCTCGAAGCCTGCTCGGTCATCGACTCGGAGGTGGTGACCCGGGTCACGATGATGGCGGTTGCCAGCGACAAGAACAAAGCCGGAATCTGCGCGACCAGACCGTCACCGATGGTCAGCAGGGTGTAAATGCGACCGGCCTCGCTGAGAGACAAGCCGTGTTGGCCGATGCCGATGGCCAGGCCACCGACCAGGCTGATCACCAGAATCAACAAACCTGCCACGGCGTCACCGCTGACAAATTTAGATGCACCGTCCATGGAGCCGAAGAAGTCTGACTCTTGTGACAGCTCTTCACGCCGTTTTTTGGCAGTTTCCTGGTCGATCACGCCGGCGTTCAAGTCGGCGTCAATGGACATTTGTTTGCCGGGCATGGCGTCCAGGGTGAAACGAGCATTTACCTCGGACACCCGGCCGGCACCTTTGGTCACCACAATGAAGTTGATGATCATCAAAATGCCGAAAATGATGAAACCCACCACGTAGTTGCCGCCAATCACAATATGACCGAAAGCCGCCACCACTTTGCCGGCAGCCTCCTCGCCCTCATGACCGCTGACCAGCACAACCCGGGTCGAAGCCACGTTCAGGGCCAGCCGCAACATCGTTGCAAATAGCAAAACTGAGGGAAAAGACGAAAACTCCAGCGGCTTGCGGGTGCCGATGGCGATCATGATGATCAACAGGCTAGAAGCAATGTTGAAAGTGAACAAAATATCGAGCAGCCAGGGCGGCAGCGGCAGCACCAGCATGGCCATGATGAGCAGCACCAACGCCGGAATACTCAGTCCGGAGAAGTTAAAGCTGCTCAGGTTCTGTCGGATACTTGACAGTGTCAGTGTGGTCATGGGGCGTTACTCGTAAAAATACGTGTATTTCGTTAATATCGGTACTTCAATGCAAACTCTGTGCCACGCTAAACCGACAGGGCAGGGCAGCAACCGGTCCTTCAGCCTGTTTTCTGCCCGGGTGGCAAAACCTCTCCGGTCACGCTTTTTGCTTAGGAAGTACAGGTCCCCGATGTCCGGGTGACCTGATACCCAAAGCCTGGACGCGAAAACCACATGGACGCCAACCTCACTTCTCTCACGCTTACCGCCCCGTCCGCCTCGACAGGACTGTCCGCAGCCGCCATTTCAACGCCGGCTACCAGCCTGCAGGGCGCGGACTTTGCCAATCTTTTAGGCAGTCTGCTGGCCCAGCCCGGGCGGCAAGACCTTGCCGCTGACGGCCTGGCGCAGGCTGGCCTGCTGGCCGTGCCATTGAGTTCCCAGCTCGAATTGATCACCCCCTCCACCCCGGTGCCGGACACCGGCAGCCTGGTGGCCTTTGCCCGAACCCAGGGTCTGGACGAAACCACTTTGGCAGCTTTGTTTGGTGAAACGGCTGTTCAAGGGAGCCCGCCGGCCGAATTGAGCGGCATGGGCGCCTTGCTGGCGCCTGCCGCCCAGCACGTCAATCCCTTGCTCGCGGCTGCGGTGCAGCTAGGCGTGGGGCTCAGCGCCACTAACTTAACGCCCGCGGCCAGCCTGAACCCCTTGGCCAGCCGGGCCGAGCTGGCAAGCCCCACTCTGCTGACGCCCGTTTTGGCAGGCATAAGCCCTGTAACAGACGCCGAGCCCGCCACCCTGACAGTCAAAGGCCTGAGCGAATTGAGCTGGCAGATGGGCAAGCCCCTTGGCCAGCTTGTGGCGGCTCCTTTGGCGCAGACGGCCGGCGCAACGGATGTCAATGTTACGGACACGGACGCCGTACGCCTTCAATTGATGTTGCCACGTGAAGCCATCATGGCCTTGACGCGCCGCCTGGCCACCATGAGCGGCACCGGCCAGGCCGTGGCCTGGGGCGGTTTGACGGCCAATGCACTGGCCAGCGCCACGACCGGCCCAGTTCAAAGCCGGCTGGACCTGAGCGAATTTTTCAAAGCTGATGGCACACTGGTTGCCGCTGATGCTGAAGTATTGGACGCAGCCCCCGGTGAACGGACTCCGGCCTCCCTGGCACCGATTGCCGATGGCCCACGTTCTACGAGCTCGCAGCTGAGCCAGTCCAGCAACGCCAGCCCGGTGGCCAGCCAGGCCGGCCAGCGCCTGGAGCATTACCAGCAGCTCGCAGACCGCCTGGGTCATGCCCTGGCCCAGCGCTTGCAGTCCCAGATTGAACGCGGTGAATGGAAAGTACAAATGCGCATGGACCCGGTCAGCCTGGGTCGAATTGACATGGAACTTGACATGCGCGCTGGTGGCTTGGACGCGGTTTTCCGCACCGACAACCCCCTCACACGCGAGCTGATTGCACAAGGTCTGCCCAAGCTTCGGGAGAGCTTGACTCAATCAGGCACGGCAGTTGCTAATGTCTGGGTGAACGGTGATTCTGCGCGTCAATCTGGCGGAAATCCGACACCCCACAAGAACCCTTCTAAAGCCCAGGCTCAACAGGGCGAGGAAGACCAGGGGCAGGGCGCTCAGGCAGTCCAACTGGTGCCTTCGGCAGCTGGGCGTCTGGGTAGTGCCGGTAGTGACTGGGATATGCTGGCTTAAAGCCAAGACCCGGAGTAAGCCCTTGAGGGCCTGATGCAGAAAAACTGGAACCGATTAAAAGAGGTGTCACATGGCTGAAGAAGTTGTAGAAACAGAACCGGCGGCAAAAAAGCCGATGCTCCTGATCATCGGGGGGATAGTGGCCGTGCTGCTGCTCCTGGTGGCTGCGGTGGTGGGTACCATGTTCTTTACGGGCGCTTTCAAGCCCAAGCCGGAGCTCACGGCCGAACAATTGCTTTTGCAACAAGAAGCTGGCGCGGCTGCGGCTGATGGCAAGGGTGAAGCCGGCAAAGACGGCAAAAAGGACGGTAAAAAAGACGGCCCACCGGGCAAGTTGACCAAAAAATCCCCCGAACTCACGCGTTTTGACTTCAGCTACCTGCAACTCGAGCGTGAATTCCTGACCAACCTGACCGGCTCACGCAAAGTGATGTCGATTCAAGTGGCTGTGATGACCCGCTATGACGAGCGCGTTTTCGACAACGTCAAAAAGCACGAGTTCGCCCTGCGCTCCGTCATGATGGACGTGATGCGCCAGACCGTTGACGCTGATCTGAGCAAACCCGATTTCCGCAAAGAGCTGGCCGTTCGCCTGCGCGACGCCATGAACTCATTGCTCGAAAAGTACGAAGACTTCGGTGGCATTGAGGACGTGTACTTCACCTCCTTCATCGTGCAGTAAAGCGCCTGAACAGCGCCCCTGACTGACACTGAACCGTTTATTTCAAAGAGACCATGGCCACCAACTTGCTGAGCCCCGAAGAGCTTTCGGCCCTTGCCGAAGGCGTCAATGACGGCACCATTCCTGTCGACACCGGCTACAACACGGCTGCGCGCGTGCGCAAGCATGACCTGGCCAGTGAAGACAGCAGCCTGGGCGTCAATGTCGCTTCGGTTGACATGATCAACGAGCGCTTTGTGCGCTTGTTTCGCCTGGGTCTGCTCGAAATGCTGCGCAGCAGCCCGCGCGTCACACCCACTCGTGTGAAGATCATGCGGTTTGGTGAATACCTGCAAGACCTCAAGGCACCGCTGTCCGTTAACGTGGTGCGCATGAACCCATTGCGCGGCTACTCCATGGTCGTTATCGACCCGGTGGTTGTCTTCAGCTCGCTGGACAGTTTTTTTGGCGGCTTCGGCGTAGGCGTCGGCCAGTTGCCGGCAGGCCGGCTGTTCACGCCCACTGAAACCCGCATCATCAACATGATCCTGGACGTGTTCTTTCGTTCACTCAAAGAGGCCTGGTCGCCCCTGATGGACATTGAATTCGAGCTGGTCAGCTCCGAGATCAACCCCCAGTTTGCCCAGATTGCCGACGAAAACGACCTGGTCATCTTGACCCGTTTCGAGTCCGAAAGCGGCCCCAAAGCCCATGGTTTTGTCGATCTGGTCTACCCTTATTCATCTCTCAAGCCTGTGCGTGACCTGCTGCGCAGCCGCGTGCAAACCGGCGACGGCAACGAAGAGTCCGACAACCAGTGGCGCGACGACCTGGGCAGCGCTGTGGACAGTGCCGACCTCGAAATGCGCGTGCTGCTCAGCTCTTTTCAGAGCAATTTGTCGACCATCGAAAACCTGCAGCCCGGCGACGTGCTGTATTTCAAGAAGCCCGAACTGGCCCGGCTTTCCATCAACGACGTTCCCGCTTTTGACGTGCAGATTGGTGCCCTGGGCACCCAGACTGCCGTGCAAATTGAACGCGCCGTGATCCCCGGCATGCAATGACACTCAGGAACCCGATATGACCGACTCACCACTTGACAAAACCGCGGCCGACAACTCGGGCGCCACCGACTCCAAAATCAATGCGGACGTGCTGCAAAACATCACGGTCACTTTGTCCGTAGAAGTCGGGCGCGCCATGATCAAAATTCGCGATCTCATGCGCTTGACGCAGGGCAGTGTGGTCGAGTTAGACCATATTGCAGGCGAACCGCTGGACCTGCTGGTCAACAAGACCGTGGTCGCGCAAGGTGAAGTCGTGCTGGTCAATGACCGCTACGGCATCCGCCTGACGCGCGTTGTGCCGGCGTCTGAACGCATGAAGAACCTCTGACCATGGCCAGCGGACTTTCAGCTGTCGACATGCTGCGCTTTGCCGGCAGCTTGATCCTGGTGCTCTGCCTTTTGGGCGGCCTGCTCTGGGCGCTCAAACGCATGCAAACAGGCGTGCGCCCCGGCGGCGGCCTTAAGCAACTCCAGGTGATCGAAGCCGTGAGCGTGGGCCCGCGACAAAAAGTCGCCCTGGTGCGCGTTGGCAACCGCGAAGTCCTGGTCGGTATTTCGCCTGCTCAAATCACAGCCTTGGGCAACTGGCCTGCGACCGGTGCAGAGAAAGACAGCCATGAAGCGTAATTTCTGGCGGCCCCTGGCCATCTTTTTGTTGCTGGCATTGCCGCTGGCCGCCTGGTCCCAGGGTCTGCCCATGGTCAATGTGACGGGCGGCAAGGGCGGCACGCAGTACAGCCTGACGCTGCAACTGCTGGCCCTCATGACCACGCTGGCGGTGCTGCCGTCACTGCTGCTCATGATGACTTCTTTTGTGCGCATCATCATTGTCATGTCGCTGCTGCGCCAGGCTTTGGGCACCGGTCAAACGCCGCCCAACACCGTGTTGGTGGGTTTGTCCCTTTTTCTCACACTTTTCATCATGCAGCCGGTGCTCACAGATGTTTACCAAAACGCGTTGGTGCCTTATCTGCAAAACGGTATGGACTTCAACAAGGCATTGGCCGCCGCCGAAGCGCCGATCCGCAAGTTCATGATGGCACAGACCCGCAGCGACGATATCGCGCTGTTCATGCAAATTGCCCGCAAAGGCGAGCCGCTCAGCCCAGACACCGTGCCCTTCACCACTTTGGTTCCGGCCTTCATCACTTCCGAGCTCAAAAGCGCTTTCACGATCGGCTTTCTGATCTACATCCCCTTCGTGGTGATTGACCTGATTGTCGCCAGCGTGCTGATGTCCATGGGCATGATGATGCTGTCGCCCATGATGATTTCCATGCCATTCAAGCTCATGCTGTTTGTGCTGGTCGATGGTTGGGGTTTGATCATGGGATCACTGGCCGCCAGTTTTGTAACAAATTAAGAAAAAAATAACACCATGGATACTTCCACCGTCGTTGAACTGGGCAACCAAGCCCTCTGGATGACCGTATTGATTTCAGCCCCGCTGCTGGGCATGGCGCTGGCCGTCGGTCTGGTGATCGGTATCGTGCAGGCTGCGACATCTGTTAACGAGGCGACCTTGAGCTTCATCCCCAAGCTCGCTGCCATGGCATTGACCCTGGCCGTTGTCGGTGGCTGGCAGATTGCCATGCTGGTCGAGTACACGCGCGGTATCTTCATGCGCATACCGACGCTGTTCACCTGAAGTCTTTTTCGCCTCATGAACATCGCAGCCATCGATATCGTCGAGCGGTTTTACGCTTTCATGTGGCCCATTCTGCGCATTTCAGCGCTGCTGTTGGCGGCACCTGTTTTTTCCCTGTCTGCACTGACGGTGCGCATCCGCGTCCTGCTGGCTTTGGCCCTGTCGGTGATGGTCTACCCATTGTTCACCTGGCCGGACATAGATCCGCTGTCACCGGCCGGACTGCTTGAAATATGCAACCAGCTGGTGATTGGCGTTTTCATGGGTCTGGCGCTGCAAATTGTCACCGCTGCGGTGGTGGTGGCCGGTCAGACAATTTCAAACTCCATGGGCTTGTCGATGGCCAGCTTGATCGACCCCAACCTCGGTAACGTGCCGGTGATCGCGCAGTTCCTGCTGATTTTGTCGACGCTTATTTTCGTCAGCCTGGGTGGTCACGCCATGCTGCTGGCCCTTATTTTGGAGAGCTTTGCCACTTTGCCTGTGGGTAGCTCGCTGTTCGGCCCGCAGGCTTACGCCCAGTTGGTCAGCTGGAGCTCCATGATCTTTTTAGGCGCTTTGCTCACGGCCTTGCCCGTCATGGTGACCTTGCTTTTCATCAGCATCGGTCTGGGCGTGGTGACGCGTGCTGCGCCAAGCTTGAATATTTTCTCAGTAGGTCTGCCCGCCACCATCGTGGTCGGTTTCGTGGTGCTGCTCTTGTCGCTGGCCAATATCGGCAGCCGGATTCAGTGGTTGTGGTTGCAAGGACTGCTGCAGATCCGTAGCCTGGCAGGGCTGCCATGACGCAATTCATTTCAAAGTTGAGCGGCCATGTCTGAAAGCGGCTCAGAACGCACCGAAGAACCCACAGCGCGGCGGCTCAGACGCGCGCGTGAAGACGGTCAGGTGGCCCGCTCGACAGAGCTACCCGCCGCCGCCGTGATGATTGCGGCCGTCTTTACCCTGCTCATGACGGGGGGCGTTTTAGTCTCCCGCCTGTCGGGCATGCTGAAAAGTAGCTTTACCTTTGACCGCCGCACACTGGACACCCCCACGCTGCTGCCCGCCACTTTTGCCAGCCAGATGCTCGAAGCCTTGATACTGGTCTTGCCGGTGCTGGCGGTGACCGCCATCGTGGCCATCCTGGCCTCAGGCGCGACCGGCGGCTTTCATTTTTCCCTCAAGAGCGTCGCCCCCAACTTCGGCAAGCTCAGCCCCCTGGAAGGCGTCAAACGCATGCTGGGTACCCGCGCTGCGGTGGAGCTGCTCAAGTCACTGGCCAAGTTCTCGCTGGTCGCGGGTGTGCTCTGGGCGCTGGTTGACAAGCACATGAACGAGTTGATCCACCTGGGCAATATGAACCTGGAGCCGGCCCTGGCGATTGCCGGAACGCTGCTCACCAAGTCGGCCCTCTGGCTCACGCTCAGTCTGGTGCTGATTGCCTTGTTAGACGCTCCTTACCAGCGCTGGTCCTTCATGCAACGCATGCGCATGACCAAGCAAGAGGTCAAGGACGAAATGAAGGACATGGAAGGCCGGCCCGAGGTCAAGCAGCAAATCCGCCGGCGCCAGCGCGAGATGGCCAACGCCCGCATGATGCAAAGCGTCAAGGACGCCGACGTCGTCATCACCAACCCTGAGCACTTTGCCATTGCGCTGTCCTATGACCCCAGCTCGGATGGTGCGCCTGTCCTGTTGGCCAAGGGTGCCGACCACATGGCAGCCCGTATCCGCGAAGAAGCTAGACTCCACGGCGTCGAAATTTTTTCCTCGCCTCAGCTGGCCCGTGCCTTGTACTTCACGACTGAAGTCAACAAGACGATTCCTGAAGCGCTGTACCATGCTGTGGCCCCGGTCATCGCCTACGTCTTCAGCCTGGCGCAAGTGCGTCCCGGGGTCGAGCCGATGCCCCGGCCGCAGCCTAAAGTGCCGGCGTCTATGCGCTTTAATGCCAAGGGCGAGCTTGAAAATCCTGTGGAGCGTCAAGCATGAGCGAATTCAATGTCAATGTGAGCCTGGATGCCGCCGGTATGGCGCCTGTCTATTTTCGCCATGCTGACCGTCTGCGTCTTGAAGGCTGTGTAGCCGGCCTGGTGCGTGATGGCCGTAGCCTGGCCTTGTCGAGCAACCGCGAAGCTGCGCTGGACCATTACAGCCGCTTGTTGTTTGCACGTTTGCGCGAGAGTTCGCCGACCAGCCAGCTGGAGGTTTATTTCCCGGCTGACACAGCGGCCATGCTGACCCGCTTTAACGAAGTGCTGGCCAGCCAGTCTGTCGAGCAAGCCATGAAGCTCTCAGGCCAAGAATCGGCCACCCGCATCATGATCGTGCACGACGCCGGCGCCCTCGCCGATCATGAAGTGCAGCTGCTGGCCCGCTTGGTACAAAACTTTCCCGGCGCCAATATTCGCATCGTTTTGCTGCTGGGCACCAGCGCCCGCAGCCGTAAGATTTTTGAGTCCTTTGACCGGCGCATGTTGCGCTGGGACATAGAGGCTCCCACCCCCGAGCAAGCCCAAGCCATGCTGGTCCAGGGCCGCGAAGACGGCTGCGAAGGCGCTGTCAAAGCATTGCTTGAAAAAATGCAGTCCCCTGAGCCCGGCGAAGCGGTCCAAGCCGACCCGGCGGGTATCGATCCACTGGGCTTTGATGCTGGCGTCTCACGCGCTCCGGCTGGCACCGAAGTGTTCACTTTTTCCGGCGGCGCCGACTCCAAAAAGAAAGCTAAACCAGCCAAAGACAAAGTCCGTACAAAGCGTGGTCGCGGCGACTATTTGCGCTGGTTGATGGCTATCTCTTTTCTGGCAGCTTTGTCGGTGGGTACCACCGCCTGGCTGCATCCTGATGTTTTCACGCTGGACCGCTTGCAACTGGCGCAGGACTGGGCCCGCAGCAAGCTGCTGAGCGCCCCACCGGCCGCTACCGTTGTAGCCGCCAGTGCGCCTGCTACGCCTGCTGACGCTGTGCCTGCCGCTGCCCCGGCCCCGGATGCGGTGCCGGCAGCTGTGCCAGTGGCCAGCACCGCGCCTGCCGATACCGTGCCTGCTGGCGTAACTTCGCCAGCGCCTACCGTTCCTGCACCTTTGAATGCAGCAGCCACACCGGCAGTGCCATCAGCGCAGCCTGCTGCCCCGGTCGCGCCCAAGCAGGCAGACGCACCGGCCACCGCCAAAGCTGCAAAACCCGCCCCTGCCATACCCGCCCCTGCTATCCCCGTCAAAATCCCCGTCACGGCTGAAGCCATCGAAGCGCCTGCCGAGGCCATGGCGGCCCAAGCCTGGCTCAAACCGATGCCGGCCGGCACCCATGTCGTCCAGCATGCGGCCATGCCCACCTACGATGCCGCCCTGCAGTGGCAAAAATCTCAAGCTGCGCTGTCAGCTGCCCGCATCGTTGCGGTGTACCGACCCAACCAGAAAATGGCTTACTTTGTCGTTGTGTCCGGCCCTTTTGCCACGCGTGAACTAGCCTTTGATTTCACACGCAGCCGGGGCGTTCCAGCCGACACCTGGGTGCGTACCGCGGCCTCACTGCGCGAGCAATTCACCCCTGAACAGACCACCGCCCCCAAGCGATAGGAGAACTGAACATGAGCGATAAAGACAGCGAAATCATCCACCATGACGCACCTCACCAGGTGACCATGAAAGAGGGCAGCCACATGGCTGTCGGTAAAAAAGCCGAAGCGATTGAGCCTTCGGTGCGCAAAGTGTTGGCGACTGAAGAAGGACTTACCTTAGAGCACCATCTGCACGACCACCGGCTGGCCGTGCCCGAGGGGCAGGCTGCGGCCAAGGCAGCCGACCAGCCTAATTTTGAGCGCGACATTCACCAAGCCCGCGCACTGGCCCCGGAGACACAAACCCAAGCCGCACCTTTAGGGGGCTTGCTTCTCAAACGGGCCACCAATGATCACACCGAGCTGCTGCCACCTGCGCAGCGCGTCCAGGCGCCAGACTATGACATTCCAGGCGCTGTGGCGCGTGGCCCATCTGAGGCTGGACCATTGATTCCACAATTTGAAAACGACCACTTTGTCGCGGTCCCGCCACCGCTGGCTGAAAAAGGCGTTTATGAAGCAGACTTGCAACCTGCTGCAGCCCCGGCTGAAGTGGCTGCGCCTCAAGTTTTGCCTGAGCATGCCGATTCTGATGAAACACCGGATCTTTCTGATGCTATGCAAGAGATGCTGCAGATGAATTTCCCGGCCCGCGTGGTCAAGCTGAAAATCGAAAACGACAAAATTCGCAGCAAGCTTGACTCACTGCAAGGCAAAGCGACTAAATAAAGCGTGCCAGCCGATAAGCAATGGCGTTAAGCCCTGGAGACTGACATGGATCCCACAAACCCTGCCGGTGCAGGTGACTCGCTAGATCTGGCCGCTGCCGACAAGGCTATCGATGAGCACAACATGACCGACATGAAGTTGGTGCTCATGGATTCGGCCGATCTGGCCAGCCGTTCTGCCAACATGGCGGCCGATGCCGGTATTGAGTTGCGCCTGGCCTCCAAAAAACTGGTGGACGCCCACGTGCAGCAACGACGGCTGCAATTTTTCCTGGTGTTTCTGTGCGGCTGCCTGATGGTGGTCGCTTGCGGTGTTTTCGGCGCCATGGCTTGGCGCTTGCAAAGCCGCGTGGAGCAACTTGACAGCATGATGCTGGCCATCGGTAAACGCGTGGTCGGCATGGATGCCTCGATGGAGTCTGTCGGTTCGGTGCAGCAAGCGCTGCAAGAGCTGATGGTCAAGCAAGAGGCCTCGGCGGCCATACAAACCAAAATTGACGCCCGCCTGGAAGAAGTCATCAAAACCTCCCAGGCCACCCCGGATTTACTGGTCAAGCAACTTGACGGCAAGACCCAGTCTATGAGCAAGCAAGTGCAAGCCATGGACGGCCGCCTGCAAGCGCAGGCCAATGCCTTGAAAACACTGTCCGGTCAGATGAAAGGTCTGGAGGGCGCGCTCGGTGATGCAAGTGCAGTTCGCCGTGACATGGAAAAGCAGCAAAAGGAGTTGCGTGACCGTCAGGCCGCTGACGCCAGAGCCGCCAAACTGGCCGCAGACCGCAACCGTGACCGCATGTTGCAGTACCCGCGTGCGCCGGGTACAGATTAAGCCCGCGTTTTAAAAGTCGATCAGGCCGAAAGCGGTGACTCGCTGGCTGCGTTCGCCGGGCGCAGGTCGTACTTGTGAATTTTTTCGATCAAAGTGGTGCGCTGCAGGCTCAGTAAGCGGGCCGTCTGCGACACATTACCGTCTGTGCGCGTCAGCGCCTGCGAGATCAGGTCACGCTCAATGTCAGCGAGCCTGTCTTTCAAAGAAACACCGCCCACCGGCAAAGTCGGCATGCTGCCTTGCGCCAGCATGATGATGTCTTCCACCTCGTTGCTGCTTTCAGGCACTGAGCGCTTCAGCTCGCTGGTGGACAGTAGTTCGTGGCGCGCCGGGGCAGGCGGCAGCAAGCTGACCGGGGCGCTGTCGCAGCGCTCGGCCTGCAAGGCGGCCAGGCCGCGCGGCAACAAGTTCGCCGGTATAGAGCCAAGGGCCAGATGCTGACAAGCAAACAAAGTGCTGAAGCGGTCTACCAAATTCGACAATTCACGCACGTTGCCGGGCCAGTGGTAAGCCTGTAAAGCTTGCAGAAAATCATCGGTAAAAGTGACCGGCTGTTTGCCCTGGCCGGCAAAGCGGTCTGCAAAAAATTGGAGCAACTCAGGCACATCCTCAGAGCGTTCCCGCAGAGGCGCCGTGTTGAGTGGCAGCACGTTCAGGCGGTAATACAGGTCTTCCCGAAAGCGCCCGGCCTCGATCTCTGCCTCCAGGTCCCGGTGCGTGGCCGCAACCACCCGCACATGAACTTGCACAGGTCGCAGGCCGCCAACCGGGTCAATGGTTCTTTCTTGCAAGACGCGCAGCAACTTGACTTGCATGTCCAGCGACAAGTCGCCGATCTCATCTAAGAAAATTGTTCCGCCATGGGCCAACTCAAAGCGACCCACCCGGTCTGCGACAGCGCCGGTGAAAGCCCCTTTGCGGTGGCCGAACAACTCGCTCTCGAGCAAATCCTTGGGGATGGCTGCGCAGTTGATGGGCACAAAATTGCCGTCTTTGCGCAGCGATTCGTCGTGCAGGGCGCGCGCTACCAGCTCCTTGCCGGTACCGCTTTCGCCGGTGATCAGCACCGTGGCGCTGGAATCGGCGACGAGCGAGACCAGATTACGAACCGCCTTGGCGGCCTCGCTGCATCCGATGTAAGAGTGGGTTTTTTTGCTGGCCACAGGCAAAAGAAGGTGAGTGGGGGTGTCAGACGTACGGAAAAGACAACTTCATCAGGGATACTCCGCCTGACGATCACCTTCTAATATTACACAATATATTTAATCGTTAATGATTTAATTGATTATTGTGACTTTGAAACATCAAGAAAATGGCCGGGAACGGTTCAAAGTAGCTTGAAATCGTCTCAAGATTCTTGTCCTGCTGTCGATATTGAGGTAGATGCCTTTAGCCCCTGCTTACCTGTGAAAGACCATGCCATGACCCGTCTGAAACTCCCCGCAACGCGATCGCTGGCCTTGTGCTTCATGTTTGCTCTGGGGGCTGCCAGCCTCTCAGGCTGCCAGAGCTTGCTGGAGCAAATACCCGTTAAATCAGCTGGGGCCCAGCCCACCAAAGCTGCTGTTGTTCAGCCCAGCCCGGCTGAAGTGGCGGGCATGATCGCTCCCATGGTCGAAAAGCGCGAAACGCTGACCGCCAGCGGCTACGCTGTGATCAGCGTGCAAAACCACCGCAATCCGGCTCAGCAACGTTTGCTGGCCATACGCGCTTCCAAGCTAGACGCTTACCGCTCTTTGACTGAGCAGGTTTATGGCCAGCAACTCGATGCCAGCACTACGGTGGCCGACATGGTGGTGCAAAACGACTCCTTCCGCACCCGTGTCGAAGGTGTGATCTACGGCGCTGTGCTGGTCAGCATCACGCCGACCAGTGATGACACCTACGAGACCACTTTGTCGCTGGACAAAGCCGTGGTCAAGGACCTGCGTACCCTGTACCTGGGACAGGTCGTCGCTAGAAACCGCTGATCCAGCATACGCACTTACCTGGGCCTCTTGCCATGAAACACCGACTCGCTTGGCTGGTACTGGCTGTGTGCGCTCCGGCGGCGCTGGCTCAGGCCGTCACGGGTTTGAGCCCGGAAGAACGCCTGGAAGGCATACGCGCAGGCCTGGTGCAAGCTGCCCTGCAAGGCCCGACCCGGGTTGACAGCGTGGCTTGGATAGACGGGCAGGGCGTGTTGCGCGAAGGCAGCAGTTTTCGCTCTGGCATGCAAGTGCGCGGGGTGCAGGTGCTCAGTTATCTGCGCGACAGCAGCGGGCGGCCTCAGGCCCAACTTAAGCTGCAAGAAGGCAAAGCCATGCCAGACCCCG